>NZ_AP027059.1:1517451-1820941 GCF_030295325.1 Haliovirga abyssi
ATGAATAATACGCTTTGTACATTACAGCACTTACATCTATTAATACTGCTTTTTTCATAATATATCATCCTTTTTAAATGTATTTTTTATCATTTATTATACCACAATAAATGATTACTTTCAACTATAGTATCTGCAGAAAAATTTTTAAAATTTATCAAAAAATAAAAAACAGCTTCCTAATTAAAGAAAGCTGTTTTTTTATTTTATTCAGTTGTAACCATTGTTAATTGCTTTGCTGCCGACGTATTTTTATTTGAACTGTCATCTGCAACTTTCAGATATACTGTTGCGGCACTAGATGCTTTTATACTAATTTGTACAACTGTATTTTTAACACCTAATTTTACTACTCCTATTAGATTCGCATTAGCTCCACTTCCATCATATGCGTATACCGTAACATTATCTTCTTCAGTTTGTTTTATACTTAATTGTAAATAATCAACTCCATTTAAACTAACTGTGTCTATACTTCCCACAATAACAAGAGCATCTACATTTGGAGCTTCATCATCACTTGCATTTATCGTAACTTCGCTAGTTTCATTTCCTGCCAAATCTTTTAATTTTAATTTAAATGTGCTACTATTATTCACTGTTTTATTGTATGTTAAATCAGAACCAGTCCACTCTTTTGATTCTCCATCAATATTAACATATATTTTATCACTACTTCCAATACCAACTAATGTTGTATTTAAAGCGTTTGATGAGATTGTTATTGTATCTTTTTTTACACTAGCTACTATCTTTGTGGTATCCAATGCCGTTATATCAGGTATAGATGAATCTATATCAAAAGTTGCTGTTCCTGGTGTTGAAGTCTCAAATCCTAATTTTGATTCCCCATAAACTTTTACAGTTATTGTTGTTAAATTATAATTTCCTAAATCTTCAGTTTTTACTGTTGTACTATTCGTTGTTACATCTTGAGTATATATTTTTGTAGAGCCATTATAATAATCTACTCTATAAGTTCCTAATACATTCCCTTTAGCTACATCATCATTTGTTTCAGCAATAGCATTCCAACCAACGGTTACTGTATCTCCTTTTTTCAATTTTCCTGAAGTTGCTGTTACTCCTGTAACAGTATAACTATAACTTTGAGCAAATTTACTCGTTATAGTTTCATAAGCATCATGTAATGTAGAAGTTGTTGAACTATTTCCTGAACTATCAACCACCTCTAGTTTAATCATTGAATATGAATCCCCATTTATATTTAATTTAAAATCTCCATTACTATCTGCTAAAGTGTTACCTATTTCATTATTAGAACTGTCTTTAGCTTTTATTGTGCTATTTGCTTCTGCTTTTCCTGATATTTCATCTAATTCAGGAGATTTTTTATTTGTAACAACTACACTTGTAGGTAATTCTGGTGGTAATTTATCTTCAACTTTTAAAGAGATCGAATTTGTTTTATCTCCTATAAATGTGCTATTCCCATATTTATCAACTGCTTTTATTACTAAAGTATCACCAGTATTAATATTTCCAGATAAAGGCAATGTATATCCATTTGCCCCACTTAAATCTATTCCTGGAGCAGATAAAAGAAACTCTCCACTTAAAGAATCTTTATACATATTTAATGTAACATATGTTAAATTTGGAGCTTGTGATACAGAAAATTCTCTTAATGGAGCTTCCTGAGTAGCTCCTTCATGTATTGCAGCTTTTACATTTGCCAATGTTAAATTTAAATAAATAGTGTTTTCGAACTTATAAATATCCGTCTTGTTTAAATGTTCATCTTGAAGATATACATTTATTTTATCATATTGATTATCTCCTAAATCTACTACCAGCTCCCTATTTTTTCCTGTATCATCTTTTCTAATTAATTTTCTTAAAATAACATTTCCTTTGTCATCAGTTATAAATACTGTTATATTTTCTCCAGAAGTAGTTGGAGTTCCAAAATTATCATAATCCCCATTTGGATTAGAATAAGGAATATACGCAATTAAATAATCATCATATCCACTGTAATTTTCTACAAGAGTCATCCATCCTTGATCTATATCTGGACTCACAGTTGCCTCATTTATGCTAAATGTATAATTCCCACCTGGATTTTTTATAGTATAATCTGTACCAGTAGAATCTAAACCTGTATATAGTGCATCTGAACTATCTTCTTTTAAATTTCCTGCAAAATCAAAATATATCTTGTTTATCCCTTCCCATTCTGTAGTTGTAGTTGTCCCAAATTTATTATATACACTTAAAGCATCTCGTTTATGATATTCTGTAGGTGCTAATGTATCAAATGTCCCAACATACTCATAATCAACAGAAGCTCCATTTATTTTTGTTGCTCTAATTTTTATAGTATACTCATTTCCTTCTATAATTCCATTGTTATTATTAAAATCTGTATAAACTCCATCGGTAGAAGTTACGCTTCCAGCATAAATAGGATCATCTGCTAAATTGGGACTATAAAATGTTCCGTCAGATAGCAGTGTAAGTGATTTTAACGTTGTAGGTATAGTTGTAGTCCCGCCTTTCCATGCAATAACATTTCCAGAACTATTTTTTACACTTACAATTTCAACTATATCTGCATTGTCAACTTTTCCAGTTATTACAAAATCACCTTTATACTCTGTATTTAACTCTGGAACTGATACAAATTTAGGCTTTTCTGATTCTAATGGCCTTGTTAGAGATACTATTCTCTCTATTTTTACTATTGGATTAGTAAGAGTTTTTATTGTACCCACTATTTTTATAGAACTTATACCTGTTAAATCTACTGATGCAAAATCTGTACCTGTCCCATTTGGCGAACTATTTTTCTCTTTTAATTCTCCATTTAAATATAAATCTAATTCACTAAATTTATCTCCATTTAATATATCTATATTCTGAATTTCACTAGCTATCTTCCAACTTAAATCAGAATCATTAATTCCATCTATTTCTACTCCATTAACTCCTAACAGATCATCTGTATTATCCGAATCTAGGTCAAAACTAGTTGGAGTTACCGTTGTTAGTGAGTTATCAGCTCTTATTTGAATCATATCATAATTTTTAGGCGAAACCTCACTATAATTAAAAATAATGCTTCCTTCAAAATTTATATTACTATTATCAATAGCATTTTTTTGAAATCCACCTATCCAGGCTGACTCGTTTGCTGATTTGTTTATAAAATCAGCTTGTATATTATATTCGTCAGATATTTCAGCAGGCATATTTATATTCCCTTTTATATACATCTCCTCTTTATTTTGCTTTATTGTAACTTCAGAAAGAGATATTTTAGTATCTGTTTTAGTTCCATCTTCATTTATATCTCCATTGTTTACCAACAAAATAAATGTTATTGATTTTATCAAACTATCTCCTAAATATATCTGTAAATTTGATTTTTGTATAGTTTGATTTAAAGTTATATCATCTATATTATATTTTTCCTTATCCGCACTTACAGTATAACTAGTATTATTTCCAACTTTTATTTTGTAATCCAGCTTATCTGGATTATTAATTTTAATTGATTTTAATACAACATCTGTACTACCATCATAATCAAAATAATACTTATTTTCTATATTATCTCCTAAAGGATTAATCTCTTGTCCTGAAGTAGAATTATCATCTGAATAAAATGTTATATCTGAATCTTTTATATTTATCTCTGTTGCAAGAGCATTTTCATCAATATATCTAAAACTTAAAACATCTGTGCTATGATTTAAAGCTTCATCTGTCATCTCAATTTTAAATCCAACCATTTGACTTGATGCTAAAGAATCATATCCAAAATCTTTTTCTAAATCATATGTTCCAGAATACAATTCTGTATCTGGTTCATGTTGTAATGTTACTTTTTCTTTGTCTACAATAGTACTATTAATTTCTTCTATTCTTATTAAATTTATTGTCGCATTTTTATCATTTTTACTTGTATATTGAAATGTAATTGTTTTACCATTTATTTGCATTGGAGCAGAAGGATTTCCTTCATATTTTCTTATAGATTCCTCTCCAACTTTTATTTTTAAATTAGCTGTATCTAAGTCTGCCAAAACATCAGCTTTAGCTATTTCTCTTTTTATCAAAGTTTCATTCCCATTAGCATCCTCTGCCAAAATATATAAAAACCATTTTGTTCCAGTAGTTCCAGAATATTTACCGCTTGTTGCTGGATCTTTATCAATAAATAAAGATATAATATCTGTAGTTAAAATTGTTGTTGAAAGAGCTGAAGCTATCTCTACTCCATCTTTTTTTATTTTATTTCCTTCTGATTTTATCTCTTGTGCAGTTGACTTCCCATCATCTTTTATTAATGCTCCATATAATGTCACTTTATATTCATCACTTGTTTTTATTTCTAAATTTACATTCCCAAAATCTGTTAAATTTTCATCAAAATTTAATTTATTCCCATTCACAGGATATAAAACTTCTAATTTCGGAGGTTTTGCATCTACAGTTACCTCTACAGGCCCTGTTCCTGATGCATTCCCTACATAAGCTGTACTTTCCGCTCTTAAATTTATCAATAATAATGATATACTGTTTTTCCCTTCAGCTAAAATATAATCATCTACATTATCACCTTTAACATTTAATATTATTTTTCCTGTTCCAGAGCTTTGAGGATATTCTACTTTTTTTGTTCCTGAAACTTTTCCGATTTTATAGTCTACAACTACTCCATTTATAAATACATATATCCCTATTTCATCATCTGCTATATAATCAGAGTTTGATGTACCATCATATACTGCTTCTATTTTATCTAATCCTACTCCACCTTGAATATTAGTTCCATCTGGATTTAAAACATCTCGATTTATACTTCTACTTAAATTTTTATTGCTTTTTTCATTAAATATTTCTCCATTATTAGGATATAAAATTTTTCCAGAATCTTTTGAAAAATTTTGATTATTAATATTTACTTCTAACCCCTCTTTAAGATAATTAACATCTACCTCTTTAGATAGTTTCGATTTTTCTCCATAATTAGTTATCACGGATTCAACTATTATTTTATTTTCTCCTGGCTGCAGCTTTATATTTTCATTATATACTCCACTCAAGCCCCCATTTATTTGAGTGCCATTTATTTTTAAAGTATCGCCATTTGTTACTATTTTTATATTTACGTTATCCTTATTAACTATTACACTTTCTGGTATTACTTCTAAATTTATTTTAGTATTATATTTTTCACTTTTTAGACATCCAGATATAAATAATAATGCTAGTAAAATAAGTATGCTAATCCCCTTTTTTTTCATTTCCACCCACTCCTCTTATTTTTTATGAAACTAATTTAAAACAGTAATTCCGCCATCTTTATCTATTGTAAATATTATTTCTGAACTGTTATTCCCACTATCATAAGCTTCTATTTTATAATTATATAAAGAATTATTATCAAAATCTAAATCAGTTTCACTAAAATATTTTTCATTAATATCCGTAATATCTTTTAATTTAACATACGAATTATTCTCTTTTCTATATACTGAATATTTACTAAAATCTTTTATGTATGGAAATTCCCACCAAATAGATACGAAATCTCCTGAAACATATCCAACTATATTTTTAACTTTAGCTGGTTTTAAATCACAAGTTTTTATTGTAAATATATTTGTCTCAGAATACTCATCTTCATCATTTACACTATTAACATCCAAATCTTTATCCCAAGCTCTTATTTTATAGTAATATTTACTATTTTCGTTTAGTCCATTTTCAATTAAGTTTATTTCATTATTTGAATAATCAACAGAACCATTTGAATAATATGTTTTATTGTATTTCCCTCTATATATTAATATTGAAGGATATATTACAGTTGTGTTATCTACTGAAGTTGATATACTTCTATACACTTCATAATATTGTAAATCTTTTATTTTAGTTGATACATCATTAATTTTTATTTTCATTCTAACTTTATTATTTTCATCATTACTTCCATAAAATTTTGTGCTATCATAAGAATAAACAGAACCACTCGATTCTTCTTCAAATTTCATTTCAAAATCAGTTGGTATATCTGGTGGCAAATTATAACTGTACGCTGATACACCATTTGACCTATCAGATATTTTATACCCTTTATCCCTAACTACGACCTCATATTTGTACAATTTATTTTCATTCTCTTTTCCTATTTCATCTTTGTAATATGTTTCATTTGCATTTTTTATTGTAGCAATTTCTTTATAATCATTTTCATTGTCTGAACCAGTGTCATTTCTGTATATTACATATTCCAAAAAATCATGTCTATCTATCTCAGAAACTTTATCCCAATATATTTTTATTCCATATTTTTGTAATGTATCTATCTCTTTTTCTACATTTCCAAAATATATTGTAAGCTTTTCTGGTTGTTTATTTAATGTCTTTATCTCTAATATATTTGACTGCACTTTGTTTTCTGAATCTTTTATATATTTATCATAACCTAATATATAAAATTTATAAATAGAATCATCGTCCAATCCACTTATAACATTATATAATTTTGTCCCACTATAGACCCTTTCATAATTTTCATCATCTCCTTCTTTTTCCATATATAATTCATATTTCAACAAGTTATTTCCAGGGTAAAGGCCTGTCCAATTCAACGTTAATGCTGTTTGACTTAAATTACCATATGAAAGCTCTATTGGAAGCAATTTATAAAAATTAATATATAATGTTTTTATACTTATATTTCCTGCTTTATCTTTCGATAAAATATCTAGTTTATTCAAACCTTGAGTCAATAAATTATTTGTAATTGATACACTATAAATCCCCTTTTCTAAAGGTGATGCATTTATAGTGTTATCCCCTATTTTTAAATTAACTTCACTAGATTCAACTTCTAAATCATCAGTAACTTTAAAATCTATATAAATATCTCCATCCATTGGATAATTCATATTTTTTGTATAGTTAATTTCTGAATAAATCAAATTTGAAGAATCTTTTTTATATACTTTAATTTCACTTGTTATCGGTGGTAAGGCGTCATAATATATTTCATAATTATTTTCTTCTGATAATCCATTTTCATTTTCTAAATATATATTTATATCATTATTACTATTTTTTTTTCCTAAATATATTGGATATATCCCATTCGATTCCTCTTTTGAATATAATATTTCACCATTTAATTTTAAAATAAATTTATCAATTTTCATCTTTATATTTTGAGAATCTATTTTTATAACAAGCGATACATCTCCATTAGCAGAGTATTCTATTTTATTTTCAACTATATCTTTATTATCTAATTTTATCTCTTTTATAATGGGAGATTCTTTATAATACCTAACCAAAATATTTTTTTCATTTTGGTTTCCTGCAAAATCGTAAAAAATTAATTTTCCAGAAAATTCACTATCTTTTATCTCTTCTGATGTTATTTCAAATATATATCTCATATTTGATTTTATTTCTTTAGGAGATTTATCTCCTAATTTCACATCTTTTATCCCAACATTATCCTCTAAAGTAACATCAATTAATATATTTTTATTATCTTTCAAATTCACAATCATATCATCTGCATATAACTTTCCATTTATAGTTAAGCTTTTTACTGTAGGAGATTCTGCATCTAATGATACCATCTTTTCTCCAGTTAATATATTCCCTGCTTTATCACTAACCTCATAATATATTGAACTTTTCGTAGTTGTTATATCTTTCGTGAATCTATTTGTAGAACTATCTACTGTAATTTCACTATTTTCAATTAATAATTTTTCAAAATTATCATCTTCTACTTTTCCTGATAAATTAATGGCATCTTCTTTTGATTTTATCCAAATTTTATCATTATATTCATTATCAAAAGTTACAATTGGTTTAGTATTATCATAATATATATTTTTCTCAACAGACTCCTGATTTCCAGCATTATCTCCAACTTCTAATTTTATAATTTCATCTTTTTTAGGTTCACTTAAAATATAATCTAAATTAAAATCCCCACTGCTCTTGTCCCAATCAGCATTTTCAGAATTTAATTTAAAATAACTTAAATTTAAATGCACATCTTCTGTTTTTAATTCTCCTGTTATTGAAATATTTGGAGAATTCACATAATATATATCATCCTTAGGCAAAACTTCTATACTGCTTTCTAATATTTTTATATTATCCATTTTAGGTTTTGTTATACTGTTATATATTTTTATATTTTTTTCTTCAGTTACATTTCCAAACTCATCTAAAAAAGAAAATTTAATTACATTACTTCCGTTTTTAACATCTACTGTTACTTGTTGATTAATAAACTTACTTTTGTCAATTTGTATATCATTTACAGATAAATAATTTAAATTAATAATATCACTTACATCTTCTAACTCAAATTTTAATGTAACTTTTGATTTATTTGTAATATATTCTTCTCCTAGATTTACTTCAGTATCATCACAATATATTTTGTGATAACTAGGAGGTACTTTATCATAATAAAATTTTATTGCACTTGTTGTTACATTCCCAACTTCATCTACTACATTTATACTTAAAACGTTATCTCCTGATTTTATATTTTCATAATTAAGCGTGTATGAATCAGTTCCCTTTGTAAAAGTTTGCTCCTCTAAACTCACTTCTTTTATTCCACTCTCATCAGTTGCATTTAACTCAATTTTTATTTTATTATTATTCCCACCTACAATCATATTATCTATATAATCTTTATCATTTATCTTAAGTTTTGAAACTTTAGGAGAACTGTCATCCTTTATTAAATTTATTTTTATATTTTTTTTATTACCTCTCTCATCTTCTGCTATTAATGTTATTTTTTGAATTTTAGTAGTATCTATATATAGAGTAAATTCTCCATTTTTTAATTCTACATTAATATCATTTTCTTTTAAATATTTTACTTTATCATTATCTTTTACACTACCTTCAATCTTTACTATACCATCTTTATAAGGAAGATTATATTCTCCTTCTTTTATTTTTATTATATTCTTATTTTTTAATACTATTGTTGGAGCTTCTTTATCAAAATAATTCATTATACATCCTGCAAAAATTAAGCTTAATAACAATATCAACAACATTTTTTTATGCATAATATATCACATCCCTATAAAATAATATAATACTACTCTTAATTATCGACAAATTCATAAAATAACTTAATAAAAAAACAGCTGCCTTATTTTCTAGAAAATTTTATATTTTTCATTAGTGACAATCACTATTCCTATCATGGTTACAAAAAATCCTCCCCTTTGTGAACCCTTAGTGCCCTTTGCGTCTTTGTGCTGAAATTATTTTACTAATAAATTTACACTTTCCTAACAAATAAAAAAGAAGCTACACTTCATCTCGTAAAAAAATGGCGTAGCTTATTCTATATATATTTTTTAATTCCAATCATATCTATTCTCTTTATATCCCAATATAATAATCGTCAATTTAATCCACTTTAGTTAAAATTTCTACTCCCTTAGAAGTTACTAAAACAGTATGCTCAAATTGAGCACTAATACTATTATCAGCTGTTGTAACTGTCCATCCATCTTCTTTTGAAGTAATTGTTCTGTGAGATTTTCCCATATTAATCATTGGTTCTACAGTAAAAATCATTCCTTCTTTAAGTCTAATTCTATTTTTGGCTGTATAATTATGAAAAACAGCTGGCTCTTCATGAAATTTTGCACCAATACCATGTCCTGTATAATCTCTTACTATAGAATATCCAAATTTATTTATGTATTTTTCGATAGTTTTCCCAACTTCATACAAATATTTCCCTGGTTTAATTGCCTCAATTCCTTTATACATAGCATTTTCTGTTCTTTTTACTAAATTAACAACTTCTTCATCTACATTCCCGACCAAAAAAGTTTTAGAAGTGTCCCCATGATAACCATCTAAAATTACTGTAACATCCAAATTTATAATATCTCCATCTTTTAAAATTTCTTTTTCAGAAGGAATTCCATGACAAACTACATTATTAATAGATGTACACATACTTTTTGGAAATCCATTATAATTTAATGGTGCTGAAATAGCTCCATGTTCTTTTGTGAATTCTTCTGCCAAGTCATTAAGATATTGAGTTGAAACTCCTTCTTTTACAAAAGGCTCTAAATATATTAATAATTCTCCTGCCAATTTACCAGCTTTTCTCATCTTTTTAATTTCTTCTTTAGTTTTAATCTTAATCATCATATTTCTCCTTCTATTTTATATTATATTTTTTATTTACGTGATTTTTTCAATATATCTTTAATAGCTTCCTCAATACTAGTATACTTCATTATATCTTCTGTTTTCAATAGTTTTTTTATCTCTTTTTCTCCATATCCAAGGGATTGTAATGCTAAAATTATATCTTCTTCTAATTTATATCCATTATTTGTCTCTGCTGTTTCTTCTCCAATTTCCCCAGTTAATTTTATTTTGTCTTTTATATCTAAAATTAATTTTTGACCTTTTTTCATTCCTAATCCTGGTACTTTAATTAATCTTTTTAATTGCTCGTTAATAATAATATCTTTTAATTCAGCTATACTATAAGTTGATAATACTGCAATTGCTAATTTAGGTCCAACTCCACTTGCATTTACTAATATTACAAAAAATTTTCTCTCTTCTTCAGTATAAAACCCAAAAAGCTTAAAAGCTTCTTCTTTCACATGTGTGTAAATATATAATTTTTCTTCACTATTTTTTATACTTTCATATGTTTTTAAAGATATGTATATTTTATATGCAATCCCATTTATATCAATAGCCACATAATCAACCCTTTTAACTACAATTTTTCCTTTTATATATTCGTACATAATTTCTCCTTTTTTTTATTATCAATTAACCTTCTATATAATTCCCATCTGGCAACATCTCATCTGAATGATACTTTCCAATTTCTTCCATTTGATACCTAACACAATTTTTCCAATTGCTTTCACTTAAACAATATCTATCTATCCATTTTCTCTCTATTCTTCCTTCTTCATATGCAAATTTCATAGGACAAACAAAATACCACTTACATCTCATCCATTCCACCTCACTAAAATTCAAAAAATAATCTTTTCATCTTTATTTATATTTTTTATTTTAATCTCTTTTTTTATTTTACTAATTGTCAATTTCCTATTATATTTTCAACTATTTTCTTATACTATCTCTTTTATATTTACCCCTTTTACAAATAATATTGTTGGCATTCCTTCTGACAATACATTTAATCTCTCTATATACAATTGTTCATTCCCTTCTATTGGTTCTGCTAACCCCATTACAACTAAATCTGCTCCATTAGATTTTTTATGTATTAATTCAATTACAGTTTCATCTTCTGCATTATATAACTCTATATTTGCATCTATTCTCATTTCTTCAAACATATTTTTTAGCTTATCTTTTAAATTTAAATTATTATATTCTTTCATTACTATACTTTTAATGTTTATTGTTGCATTTTTCCATTGTTCATTTAAAGATATTACATGAGCCAACATAAGCATTAAATTTCCATTGTTTTCTAATCCACCCCACCAAATATCAATTCTTTTTTTTCTTCCAAAACCTAATTTAGCATTCTCTTTAAATATTATTATGTTTTTTTCAATTTTAATCATATCGCCAATAAATCTTACATAATCTATCATTTTATTTTCATCTTCTGAAAATCCCAATAATACTGTATTTGGTTTTAAAGTTCCAATCCCATTTGCTTGAACTATTGCAGTTGCAGACTCTTTAAAACTATTTGCTATAATAACTTCTTGAAATGCTAAAATATTTCTACTATTAACATAATCTTTAAGATTCTCTGTTATAATTTCTTTTGATTTTAATTTATCTTTTATTCCACCTGCAACTATACTTACTAATGTTACAATTCCATTCCCTTTTGTTAATAAATTAGATAAATAAACTAATCTTTGCCTTTGCCTTGGTGTTCCTGAAAAAACAATTATATCTGGCTTCCAATTTTTACCATTTTCTTCTTTATTAAATCTTATTTTTAATAATGCAAATCTAGCTAAAGCTATCCAAATTCCACCTCTTAAATCTCCCCAAGTTTTGGTAACTTGTTTCCTGCTTAAATATAAATATATAAAAAAGGTTACAATTAATGATATAATAGTTGCCCATTTATTAATTAAAAACATTACCCAATAAGAGCCTAATGCCCCAACTAAAGAGATACTCCAATGAACTTTAAATGTTGGTCTATAACTTGGATTCCCAACTACCGACTCTAAACCTGCAGCTAGATTTACTGCCCCATAAGTATTCAAAAAAAACATTGTTATAATTGGAGCAACTACATCTAAATTCCCCATAATTATAAATATAAATGCTATTATAAATGTGATTATTGATGCAATTCTAGGCTCATCTGCAGCTCCACTCCCTTTACCCAATTTTTTAGGTAATACTCCATCTTTTGCCAATGCTTGCATAGTTCTTGGTGCTGCCACAATACTTCCCAATGCAGAAGATAAAGTTGCCGCCCAAATTCCTAGAATAATAAAATATGGAAATTTTGTTATTGATATTAATATTAATTTATTGCTCATAAGAGTTTGACTATCTACATTTAAGCTAAACCATATAGTCTGTAATATATAAACAATAAATGTAATACCTATTGCTAAAAATGTTCCTCTAGGAATATTTTTTCTAGGATTTTTTAAATCTCCAGACATACTTACTCCTGCTAAAATTCCTGTAACTGCTGGAAAAAATATAGAAAATGCTACCCAAAAACTTTTTGCCTCTTTAAAATTACCTATATATGTAATTGGAGTATTATAATCTCCAGATATAAACACTGTCCCTACAGCTAAAATTATAGACCCAAATATAAAATATTGTGCTTTTATAGCAAAATCAGCTCCTACAATAGATATTGCTCCTATTATTAATGCTACAACTATAGACACTGCTGTCTTATTTACTCCAGGAAATATAATCTCTACAGACTCAATAAATCCTAAAACATAAAGTGCAACAGAAATAGCTTGAGATAAATATAATGTTATCCCTATACTTCCTCCTACTTCCAATCCCAAACTTCTAGAAATTAAATAGTAAGCTCCTCCACCTTTTACTTTCATATTTGTCGTTATTGCAGACATAGATAATGCTGTTGATATTGTTATAATATGTGCAATTATAATTATAGCTATTGTTCCTATTAACCCAGAATTTCCAACTACCCATCCTAATCTTAAAAAATATATTACTCCAACTATTGTCAAAAAAGTAGGTAAAAACACTCCATTAAATGTCCCAAATCTCTTCTCCATAAATAACCTCCAAATAAAAAATAAGATACGCTTCATATCGTACATAAAAATTATTTTATAATATAGCCTTTAATCTTCTCATTATTAATTTTTATTATCGTTTTCATTTTTTATTATCATTATCAATTATTCTCTCCACTATAGCTTTCTATATCTATATATTTTGCTTCTTTTAAATCAGTTCCTAAAAATATTTTTCCAATCTCTTCAAATTTTTTAGGCATATCGCTTACAAAAAAATCTGATTCTTCTCCTTCATCATTTCTAAGCAATCTTTTGCTATACAATATATCTCTAACTTCTATAGCTGTTTCCTCTGCAGAATCTATTAAAATAACATTTTCTCCTACTATTTTTTTTATAGTTTTTTTTATTAAAGGGTAATGTGTACATCCCAATACTAATGTATCTACTTTCCCCTTTACTCCATTTAAATATCTGTTTGCCATTTCATATGTCACACTGTCTTCTAATAACCCCTCTTCAATTAAAGGCACAAATAATGGGCAAGCCTTCTGATATACATTTATATTTTTATTTATATTTTTTACTTCATTATAATATGAATTACTTCCAATTGTAGCCGTTGTTCCAATTATACCAATATTATTGTTTGTTGTTGTTCTAACCGCTCTTCTACTTCCAGGTTTTATTACCCCAACTACTGGAATATCAACCATATTTTTTATCTCTTCCAATGCCATTGCTGTAGCAGTATTACAAGCTATCACAATTATTTTAATATTTTTTGTCATCAAAAAATTTGTTATCTCTTTTGAATATTTTACAATTACTTTTTTAGATTTTGATCCATAAGGAACTCTTGCAGTATCTCCAAAATATATTATTTTTTCATTTGGTAATAATTTTCTTAATTCTTTTACAACTGTAAGCCCACCCAATCCTGAATCAAATACTCCTATTCCTCTTCTTTCCATTTTCTTCTCCTTGCTGTAACTCTTTTTATTAAAATAGATACTACTATAAATATAGACGTTAATATAAGTAGCGTAGATATAAATATATCTTGAAATACATTTTTCCCAATTGATCTAATATATGTAAAATCCTTATTAAAGACTTTCACAGATTTATTTGCTCCATCTGTAACATAAATATAATTATCTGTTACCCATATATCATTTGCATCTCTAAATTGAGTAGGTTTATCACCTCTTTCTCCAAATAATAATAATATTTTATAATTTTTATTAAAAACTTGTATTCTTTGATTGCCATTATCAACTACAAATATTTCTCCAGCTGTATCTGCAAAAATATCAAGTGGTGCTTTATAAGATAGATCAAGCTCTTTTGATTTTCCATAAAGAGACCCTTTAAAAATTCCATTTTCATCATAAATCATAACTCGATTATTTCCACTGTCAGATACAATTATATCTCCATTTAATTTTGTTATTCCTTGAGGCTGTATCATTCCTCCTACAGTAACGCTTTTATATCCAAAATCTCTAATTGCTTCTCCTTCTAAATTAAATATTTCTACTCTATTATTATCTGTATCTGCTATATATATTTTTTTATCTGATACATATATTGCTTTTGGTCTTTCTATTTCTCCAAGTAATTTTCCTGCTTTTAAATCAATCTCTTTTAATAATTTCCCTTTTAAATCAAATATATATATTCCATTATTTGTATCTAATAAATATACTTTATTTCCTTTTACAAATAGATCTACCGGTGAAGGATATACTCCACCCTCTTTATAATTTTTTCCTCCTGTTTGTTTTATACCAAAAGAAAACAAATATTTCCCTTTTGAATTAAATTTTTTCACACTATGTGTTATTCCATCTACTACATATGCGTTTTCAAATTTATCTACAGCTACTGACACTGGAAAAAATCTAGTACTCAACTCTTTTTTCACAAAAAATTCCTGTGAAAATGTTATTGAGCTTAATATTATAATTAGGTAAAAAATAGTCTTTTTCATTTTAAACATCTCCTATGTAATTTTTTTCTAATGAGTTGCTTAGTTTACATAATATCTCATCTGGAATAGTATCGACTATTTTAGCTAATCTATTTATACCTATTTTACCACCAATAACTATAACCTCATCCTCTATT
Source organism: Haliovirga abyssi (assembly GCF_030295325.1). Taxonomy (GTDB): domain Bacteria; phylum Fusobacteriota; class Fusobacteriia; order Fusobacteriales; family Haliovirgaceae; genus Haliovirga; species Haliovirga abyssi. Next base: position 1,532,850 of record NZ_AP027059.1, read on the forward strand.
TTCAAATTTTCTATTTTTGAAACATCCACAATTATTTGATCCATACAAACTTCCCCTACTATATTACATTCTATTCCATTTATTTCAACTAAACCTTTTGATGATAATTGAAATAAATATCCATCACTATAACCTATTGGAATAATTGCTATTTTCATATTTTTTAAAGCAGCTGTTTTTAATCCATATCCTATATTCTCCCCTTTTTTAACATTAAAAACTCCAGAAATAATAGACTTTAATGTTAAAACTTCTTTTATATTATTATTATATTCTTCTAAAGGCTGTAATCCATAAATTGCCATTCCAACCCTAACATAATCATAATCAAATTTTCTATATAATAACGTGGCTGCACTATTAGAAATATGTTTTACTCTAAATAAAATATTATTCTCTTCAAACTTCTTTATAATTTTATTGAAATTATTATCCTGAAATCTTGTATATCCTTCATTTCCACTAGCATTTGCAAAATGACTATATATTCCCTCTATTTTCAAATTATATTTTTTGATTAATTTTATTGCTATATTTAGATCCTCTTCTCTAATCCCTAATCTATCTAATCCAGTATTAACTTTTAGATGAATTTTTAGTTTATTTATATTATCTCCCATATAATCAATATATCCATTTAATTGTTCAATTGAATATATTGTTATAATTATATTGTTTATATTAATTAATTTATTCAAATACTCTTTTTTTATATAATTAAATATTAATATTTTCTCTTTTATTCCACTTTTAATTAATTTTATAGCCTCTTCATAAAATGCTACTCCAAAGAAATCTGCTCCTGCTTTTTTTAAAACTTTTGCAATTTCTACTATTCCTAATCCATAAGCATTTGCTTTCACTACAGCCATTACTTTTGAATTAGTTAATCCCTTAATATAATTATAATTTTCAACCACTTTATCTAAATCTATTTCTAAATAACTATTTTTACTATTTCCCATATTAAAATATCCCTTCACGAAATCTTTTTATGATAATTTATATCTTAATCTTACCACATTTCTTATATTACTTCAAATAAAAAAAGATGATTTCAGCACAAAGACGCTAAGAACTCAAAGTTACACAAAGAAAAAATTTTTTAGAACCACTGAACAATGATGGATGGAAAATGGCGACTAATTATCTGTATTTATATATATATATAATTCACGAATCTCCATTTTACAAAAAAATAACAAAGTGAGAAAGTATAAAACAAAATAAAAAAAAGCCCCTCCAAAATTGAAGGAACTTCTTAATTTAATATTTTAATTATAAATCTCTTAAAATGCTGTAAAAGCTAAATCTAATAAAGATAATGCTCCTATAACCCACATTGTAGGTGATATCTTTTTAAAATCTCCACTTACTAATGTTATCAATATATATGATAAAAATCCAAATATAAGGCCTGTACTTATACTATATGTAAGTGGCATTAATATAATAGTTAAAAATGCTGGTATTGCTACTTCAAAATCTTGAAAATCTATTTTTTTTATATTTCTAAACATATATACCCCTACTACAATTAAAGCTGGTGCTGTAGCAAATGCTGGCACTATTCCAATAATTGGAGTAAATAATAAAGCTAATAAAAATAATATAGCTGTAACTGCTGCTGCTAATCCAGTTCTTGCTCCATCTGCAATTCCTGAAGCTGATTCTATATATGTAGTTGTTGTACTTGTTCCAAATAATGAACCTACAACTGTAGCAATTGCATCTGCTTCTAACATTTTATCTATTTTTTTTATAGTTCCATCTTCTTTTACCATATCTGCTTCATAAGAACATGCTACAATTGTACCTATTGAATCAAATAGATCTACAAACATAAATGAGAAAACTGCTCCAATTAATCCAAAACTTAAAGCTCCCATTATATCTAATTTTAATGCTATTGGAGCTATTGAAGGTGGTACAGATATTATTGCTGTAGGAATTGAAACTTCTTTAAATATTATTCCCAAAATAGTTGTTAATATAATTCCTATTAAAATTGAACCTTTTACTTTTTTAACTTCAAGTACAGCTATAGTAATTAATCCAACTAATCCTAATATTACAGGTGTATTAAATTTCCCCATTCCAACTAAAGTTGCAGGATTATCCACTACAAGCCCCATACTTTTAAACCCTATAAAAGTAATAAATAAACCAATTCCAGCTGATGTTGCTAATCTCAAAGATAATGGAATTGCATTTACTATCTTTTCTCTTACTCCCAAAACTGTTAATATTAAAAAAGCTATTCCAGATACAAAAACAACTCCTAAAGCTGTTTGCCAACTTACTTTTTGTCCCAAAACTAATGTAAATGCAAAAAATGCATTTAAACCCATACCTGGCGCCATTGCAAATGGTACATTCGCCCATACTCCTACTAATAAAGTTCCTATAAATGCTGCCAAAATTGTTACTGTTATAAGTGCTCCTTTATCCATTCCTGTTGCTGATAATATATTTGGGTTTACAAATATAATATACGCCATTGTAAGAAATGTTGTCGCTCCGCCTATAACCTCCTGTTTTACTGTTGTGTTGTGTTCCTTGAGTTTGAATACTCTTTCCACTTTTTTCTCTCCTCCTATGATTTAATTTTGACAAAAAAAAGAAACACTTCATGAGTGAAGTGTCTCTTTTTTATCAAACTTCACCCATAGTCGGGTGTTTACGGCAACCCGGTAGAGACTTTCAGGCCATATTCCTGAAATTATATGAGTATATTTTATTTATTTTTAATCTATTCCTAACTATTGTATAGATAGTATATCACAATTTCAGAAAAATTAGAACAATTTTTCTGAAAAATATTCTGGTAATTCTAAATTAAATTTAAAATTTTCTTTTTCAATTTCTATTTTATGAGAAAACAGAAACATTTTTTTTCCTGATTTCACACCATATTTATAATCTCCTAATATTGGATAACCTTTTTCTGCTAATTGTACTCTAATTTGATGAGTTCTTCCTGTTACTAATTCTGCTTCTAATAAAGAATATCCATTATTCACTTTTATAGCTTTAAATATAGTTTTACTCCATTTACCTTCTTTATCTTCAGCTACTTCATTTACATTCTTTTCTCCTTTTAGAAGATTACTTTCAATAACAAATTTTTTCTCTTTTATTTCACCTTTTACTAATACATAATAATATTTTTTTATCTCTTTATTTCTTATATATTCTGTATATGTCCTAATAGTTTTTAAATTTTTACCTGCTAATATAAGTCCAGATGTCATTTTATCTATTCTATTTACAAAATTTATATCTGAATTTTTATAATAACTTTTCAATATTTCTATTAATCCATAATCATGCCCACTTCCCTTATGCACAACTATCCCATAAGGTTTGTTAAATAATAATATATTCTCATCTTCATATACTATTCCTTGAGTTACTAATTTAGAGTCTCTTTCATCTAATTTTATAAATTTTTTCTCTTTTACAATATCATTTGTTATAACTTTTAAAATATCTCCTTCTAAAAGTCTATATTTTTCTTTAGTTTTTTTTCCATTAACTTTTACTCTACCTTTTCGTATCATTTTATAAATACCCATTAATGGAATATCTTTATATTTTTTTCTTAAAAATTTGTCAACTCTTACATTATCATAATCTTCATCTATAATGTATTCTGCCATATTTTTTCTCCTATTTTAATTTTTTCCATAATTCCTTAAACTATCCTTATAGAGTTTATTCTAATTCGAATAATTTTTTATACTTTGAACTATACCTAGCATCATAAAACTAAACATAAAAGAACTTCCACCATAACTCATAAGTAATAATGGCAATCCTGTTACCGGCATTATTCCTATTGCCATTCCAATATTTACAAAAACATGAAAAAAGAAAATCCCTGCAATCCCAAATGCTACAAATTTTCCATATCTATCTTTTGTTTTTCTTCCTACATTTATAATATATATAATTAATGTTAAATATAAAATTATCAAAATACTACTTCCTAAAAATCCTAACTCTTCACTTAATACTGAAAAAATAAAATCCGTATGTGATTCTGGCAAGAATTTTAATTTATTTTGAGTACCATGTAAAAAACCTTTTCCAAAAAGCCCACCTGAACCAGTAGCAATCATTGATTGAACTACATTCCATCCGCTTCCATGTAAATCTTTAGTTGGATCTAAAAAAGTATCTATTCTTCCTCTTTGATAATCCTTTAATAAGAAAAAATATGCTATGGGTATAAAAATAATTCCTGCTCCCACCAAAGAAAATAATGGATACAGATCAACATCATTTAGAAATATTAATAAGAAAAAAATAAATATTAGCACTAAAGATGTTCCTAAATCAGGTTCTTTTAATATTAATAAAAATGGAATTAATATATGGAATCCACATACAATAATATTTTTCCAACCTCTAACTCCTTTAGAATATTTATTAGCAAGCAACTCTGAAAATGTTAGTACTAAAAATATTTTTGCAAATTCAGACGGTTGAATACTCATAAAACCTAAACTTATCCACCTTTTAGCTCCTAATATCTTTTTCCCAATCACATATACAGATAATAACAATCCTATATTAAGTGTATATATAACTTTAGAATATTTAGCATATTTCTTATAATCAATCAAAGAAAAAATTATAAAAACAATTGTTCCAAGTAATGTCCATACAATCTCTTTTTTAAAAAAAATTCCATGTTTTTTTAAACTAGCACTGTAAACAAAACTTAAACTTAAAAATACCAATATATATATATTTAAAATAAATTTTATATCAACTTTCCTTACTTTCCTTAATAATTGTCGAATACTTTGATTATTTTTCATCTATACTATCTGTATCTGATTTAACTTTTTTTATTGGAATATTAATAGATAATCCTACATTATCATCCTCTTTTTCAAGATTAAATTCTAACCCTTCTGTATCTATTTCTAAATATTTAGAAAACACTCCTATTAAATCTCTTTTTAAATTTTCCATTAAAACTGGTGTAAATGTAGTTCTATCTTGCATTATCACAACTCTTAGTCTATTCTTAGCTATTTCTCCACTTTTTTCTTTTACAAATAATTTTTTTATTGCTTCAAACATTTTTATCCCTCCTATTTTCTCAATAAAATTTACCCCTATTTTTTAAACAAAGTAGCAAGTTTTTTCAATATACCTTTTTTTTCTTCAAGAGTTAATAATGGTACTTTTTCTCCCAATATTCTTTTCACAACATTTCTATATGCTTTACCAGGTCTTGACTCCTCTGTTTTTACAATTGGTTCTCCTCTATTAGTTGAAATAACTATATCTTCATCATCAGGAACAATTCCTAATATTTCAATTTCTAATAAGTCCAATACATCTTCTATTGATAACATTTCTCCTCTTTTTACCATATCCATTCTAATTCTATTAATTATTAATTTAGGGGGATTTTTTTCTGCAGCTTCTAATAATCCTACTATTCTATCTGCATCTCTTACTGCTGATACTTCTGGATTTGTAACCACTATAACTTCATCAGCTCCAGCTATTGCATTTTTAAATCCTCTTTCTATTCCAGCTGGAGAATCTATAAATACATAATCAAATGTTTCTGCTAACTCTTTTGTTATTTCCATCATATTTTCTGGCGTCACAGCATCTTTTTCTCTTGTTTGTGCTGCTGGAAGCAATTGTAAATTTGCTTTTAATTTTTTATCTTTAATTAATGCTTGTTTTAATTTTGCCCTTCCTTCTACTACATCAACTATGTCATAAACAATTCTATTTTCCAATCCCATTACAACATCTAAATTTCTAAGCCCAATATCTGCATCTATAACTGCTACTTTTTTTCCCTGCATTGCTAACCCCGTACTAATATTAGCTGTTGTCGTTGTTTTCCCAACTCCACCTTTTCCAGAAGTTATTGCATAAATTACACCTTTTCCCATAATTACCTCCTATTTTTTATCTTATCCTAATTCTAATTCTTCCCTGTATGTCCAAATCCACCTTCACCACGTAGTGTATTTTCTAATTCTGATACCACTTCTAATTTTGCTTTATCCACTTTTTTTAATATAAATTGTCCAATTCTATCATACGGCTTTATATTATAAGATTCTTTTCCTAAATTTATCATTATAATTTTTATTTCACCTCTATAATCTGAATCAATTGTACCAGGTGAATTAACTAATGTTAATCCATGTTTTAAAGCTAGCCCACTTCTTGGTCTTACTTGCACTTCATATCCAACAGGTATTTCCATTTTAACTCCCGTTGGAACTAAAACTCTTTCTAATGGAGCAATCTCTAAATCTTTATTAATAAATGCAAAAATATCCATTCCTGCTGAACCAATTGTTTTATATTCTGGAAGTTTTGCCCCTTCTTCTAATATTACTCTTATATTTATTTCATTATTTTTTATATTATTATTATTATCCTCTTTATTATTCTCCTCAACTAATTTTTCAGCCATTATAAATTTTTTAACCACCTTTCAATCTTTAATTTCTTTTTAATATTTTTTTCTGCTTCTTCCATTAAATTTTCAATACTTTTATTTCCTTCAAATATAGAATATCCATAATTTAATTTTATTACACTGCTATCCTCATAATTTTTTAACTCTACTAAATTTTTTATTCTTTCCAATACTGTATGTAATTCCTCTACAGAAATTTTATTTAATAATATTGCAATTTTATTATGCATATATCTAATCACTATATCACTTTCTTTTATATTATCATCAATTTTATTTATAATTTCATTAAACTTTTGTATTGGTATATTTAATTGTTTTTGTGATTCATAATCTATATAATAGTCTATTTCACAAATTAACAATATAAATTTTTGATTTCTTTTTCTTTCAATATCCAAAATTTCTTTTAAATATTCTTTTTCAAATTCGATTTCTTCATCAAAATTTATTATATGTCCTGATAAAGCTATCCTTTCAATTGCAAGTTCTAACATACTTATAAATGGTTTTAATACAGGAAATTCTTTTTCAAATATAATGACTCCATATTTTTTTCCTCTTACATTTAAAATATGTTTATGTCCATTATTTATACAATCTATATCATTTAATTCTTTATATAATTTTTTACCCTCACATTGAATTGCTATATTTTTTTTATAAATATCATTTTTTTCATCATATTTATAAAAAGCTATTTTTTTTATATTATACTCTTTTTTTAGCATTTCAAAACTCTCGTTCAAAATTGTTTCAAAAGATACAATGTTTTTTAATTTTTCTATAAAATTTTCAATAAATTTTATATTTTTCATTCTTATATATCCCCTAGTGCAACTACAGAATAATTATCCTCTTTAAAATACGTTTTGGCAAAATCATGTATATCTTCTAATGTTATATTTTTTATATCTTCTAGGATTGCTTCTATTTTTCTTATTTCTCCATATCTAATATAAGCTAATGCCATCCTTGCCATTCTTGAACGAGTTGTTTCTAATCCTAATGTTAAATCACTAATATATTGATTTTTACTTTTTTCCAATTCTTTTTTAGTTATTCCATTTTCATAAATATCTTTAAATTCATTTTTTATTATTTCTATTGCCTCATTATACTTATCTTTTGTACTTCCTGCATAAGCTGTAAAAAATCCGCCTTCTTTATACATCGAACTATAAGTATATACAGAATAAGCTAATCCTTTATCTTCTCTAACTTTTTGAAATAATCTTGAGCTCATACTTCCGCCTAGAATATTAGATAATAAACTTAATATATATCTATTTTTATCTAAATAAGATATACCCTTTGTATTTACACATAAATGAACTTGATTACTTTCTCTTTTCATCTCTTCAATACCTGTGTTTATAATTACCTCTTTATTATATTCTCTATCTACTTTTGTTCTATTTAATTTACCAATATTTTCATTTAGCTGTTTTATAACTTCTTCTTTATTAAAATTTCCAACAACTGATATTACTGTATTATCTTTTGTATATCTATCTTCCCAATATTTTTTTAATAATTCTCTACTTATATTAGTTACACTTTCTTCTGAGCCTGCAATTGGAAGTCCTAAATTGCTTTTGTTTAATACAAATCTAGAGTTTATTTCATGAATTTTTTCTTCTGGTATATCTTCATACATTCTAATCTCTTCTATAACAACTTTTTTTTCTTTTTCTAGTTCCTCTTCTGGAAATGTAGAGTTAGTATAAATATCTGCTAATACATCTATTGCTAAATTTAAATATGTATTAACAATACTAACATAATATGCTGTAACTTCTTTGCTTGTATATGCATTTATTTTTCCACCTACATTATCTATATCTTCCGATATCTCTTTTGCATTTCTTCTTGAAGTTCCTTTAAATAACATATGCTCCAATAGATGAGATATTCCCTTCTCTTCATAATTTTCATATTTAGAACCTGTTATTGCATATATACCTATTGTTGCTGATTTTACATTTTTTGTAACTTCCATTATTACAGGTATCCCATTTTCTAATTCCACTATTTCAAATTTAAACATATTTTTCCTCCCAATTTCTTAATATTCACTTATTTTAACCAATGATATCCCTAAAACTAAAAAGAGTATATCTGGTATCCATCCACTTAACATTGGTGATAAAAATCCTCCAACTCCCAATGCCTCTGTTGTAGCTGTTACAACGTAATATATATACCCTATTACTACACTTAATCCTATACTTACTGCTGATGCTCCTCTTATATATCTACTTCCTAGAGATAATCCTATAAAGCTCATTATAAGTGCTGCAAATGGATACGCCATTTTTTTATACATTGCCACTAATATTTTTTTTACATCCCCACCTGTTTTTTTTATAAAATTAGCTGCATCTTTTAATTCACTTATATTCATCTCTTTTTCTCTAACTTTATCTCTTAGTAAATCTGAAGGAGTTTCTTTAAAAAAATCTGGCTCATAAAATCCCATTGTTTCTATTTTATTATTAATAATGTCATTTATTTTAACTCTAGAAAAATACCATTTCTTCAATTTTATATTATATTTTCCTCTTTTAACTGTTATAATTTTCTCTATTTTTGAAAAACTATTATCCAATAATACTATTTCAGAATCTGAAATATTGTTTCCATTTACAAGTCTTATATAAGTTAAATAATTTCCTTGCCCTTTCATAAATACATCAGTTTTTATTCTTGATTCTTTCACATTATATACTTCGTTATTTTTTAATTCTCTATACTTTTTATTTGAATTTGGAACCACATTATTATTGAACCATAATAATCCAATTGAAATCAAACCACTTAATATTACTGGAGCTAAAATAATTCTTTTAAAACTTACTCCTGATGTTTTAAGAGCCATTATTTCTAAGTTAGTAGCCATCTTATTTACCGTCATTAATCCACCTAATAAAACTCCTAATGGTATGACATTTATCATTACTGTAGGTAGCCCATTTAAAAGTAATATAAATCCTTGAATAGGTGTTAATTTCCCATCCATTATATATCCAATAATTCTAAACATTTCACTTAAAATAAAAATTATTAAAAATGCCATTACTCCTAATAAAAATGATTTTATAAAACTTTTTAATATATATTTATCCAATTTTTTCATCTATCTACTCCTTGTTTGCTTATAAAACAATATTAGACTAAGTAATAATAATAATAAATTAGGATACCACATTCCTACAATTGGTGACAAAACTTTATTATAAATTAATAATCTTCCAAAATTAATTCCCATTATATAAAAAAATATAATTACTAAACTTATTCCAAAACTAACCCCTTTCCCATTCCTATTGTTCTTTACAGATAGCAATACCCCTAAAAATGAAAGTATTAATGCTGATATTGGTATTGCTAATTTTTGCTGATATTCAATTTCATAAGATAATGAATTAATTTTTTTCTTTCTTCTCTTAATAATAGCTTCTCTAAGTTCTGTAATACTCATCATAGATTTTCTCTTTTTATTTATACTAAAATTCCCAAAAAAAGTATTTATTGGTATTGATTGTTTCTCAAAACTACCGCTTAATTCTTTTTCCCCTTTTGAATTTATATTATAAAAATTAGCATTTTCCAAAATCATATCACTTTTTTTCCATTTTGCCTTTTTAGATATTATTACTTCTGGAAATGGTGTATCTGATTCTTTTTTAAATACTATTAAATTTTCTGCTTCACTCACTTCATTGTCCATTTTATTTATATATATATTATAATCTCCAATTCCTTCTACAAAAACTTTTTCTTCTATTTTTACTGCAGGTTTTCTATATGCTATTTTTTTGCTTAACATTCCAAATTTTGTATATGACTCGGGAACAACTTCTTCTTCCAAAAAAAATACAAAACCCATTGTTAATACCCCTAATATTAATGCAGGTCTTAAAAATCTAGTCATACTTATACCAATTGATTCTAATGCTACAATTTCACTATTTCCAGATAGTTTCCCATAAGATATCATTACACCTAACAATAACCCCATTGGAATAGTTTGCACTAATACTGGTGGGAAATAATAAGAGATCAAGGATAACACATCTTTTACAGGTACATTTTTTACTATTATATTCTCCATCATCTCTACTAATGCATCTATTAAAAATATAAATGTAAATAAACTTATACCAAAAATTACAGGTGCTCCCATCTCTTCGTAAAAATATCTATCTATTATTTTCATTTTACTTCACCTTTCAAAGCTTTTTGCAATATGTCATTAATCTCTTTTTCATTTTTACTATTTTTTAATATTTTTTTTGTATCTATGTTTTTTAAATCTTTAAATTTTACATTCTTTTTTACAGATTTGTTTATAATCTCTTCTATATTTATATTAGTATTAAATTTTTTAACTTCCTCTTCTAAATTTTTAGGCATTAGCGAAACTAATTTAGGCGAAATTTTACTTATAGCTTTTCCAGAATAACTTTTATATAACTCTTTATGAAATTGGTCATTAAAATTAGAGATAGCAGCCATAACTAAAAGTATAACTATAGCTATAAAACTTCCTTTTAAAAATCCTGCTAATCCACCAAGCACTCTATCTAACCATCCTAATAGAATTGTATGGAAAAATTTCTTCAGTAGTAAAATAATCATATACATAATAATATATGATACTAATATTGTCAAAACATATACAATCAAATAATTAGTATTATTTTTTATATGCTTACTCCCAAAAACTATAAGATAAATATTTCCAGAAATCCTTTTCGCTATTAATATAGATATTAATCCACCAAATAATGAAAAAAACTCTAAAATAAACCCTTTAAATATACCTATTATCATACTTAACGCAATTATTGCAATTATAATAGAATCAATATACATATTTCCCTCCAACTTTATTTTTTTATATTATTTAATTCATCACCTTTACCCATAAACATTTAAGATATAAACTTTCTGGAATATGTAAAATCCAAGGATGATCTTCTGGTTGATATGTAACTCCAACCACTTTTAATAATTTCCCATTTTTAGATGCTGCCATTCTTGTTACTTCAATCAAATCTTGTAAAGTAATGTGATATGCACATGTGCATACTCCTAATATTCCATCTTTTTCAATTAATTTAAATCCATTATCACATAAATTATAGAATAGATCTCTTCCTTTTTTTACATCATTTTTACTTTTTACTAATGCTGGTGGATCTAATACAATTAAATCATATTTCTCTTTTTTTTGAGATAATATATTTAATATGCTAAAAGCATCTCCTTCTATTGTAGAAAAATCGCCTTCAAACTCATTTAAACTATAATTTTTTTTAGCTACTTCTAATGCCTCAGGTGATTTATCTATTGCAACTACTTTTTTACTACCTTTTTTCAAAGCAGCCATTGAAAATCCTCCACTTGATGAAAAAACATCTAAAACTTTACTGTTAGGTTTTATATAGTTCATTATAAATTTCCTAGAATCTCTTTGATCTAAAAAGAACCCTGTTTTTTGTCCATTAACTATATCAATAATAAATTTCATACCATTGTCTTCCATTATTATTTCATCTGGAATTTCTCCATATATAAGCCCGCTTTTTAATTCTAATCCCTCTTTTATTCTACTTCCCATATCTGATCTTTCATAAATCCCTTTAGGTTTTATTACTTCCCTTAATGATTTTATTATCTCTTCTTTAAATTTTTCTATTCCTAATGTTCTAAATTGAACTGATAAATATTTACCAAACATATCTACAATTAATCCAGAAAATCCATCTGCTTCAGAGTAAAATAATCTAATTGAATTTGTTTCATTTAAAATATGTTTTCTATTTTCATATGCTGTTTTTATCCTATTTTTAATAAATTTTTTATCTATTTTTTCATCTTGTGTTGTTAATACTCTTACCAAAGTACTTGCATTATCATTAATATATCCTCTTCCTACAAAACTTAAATCTTCTGACACAACATCTACTATATCTCCATTTTCATAATTTCCCATAATAGATTTCACTTCATCTTTATATACAAATGGGTAAAAATTTCTTATTTTTCTATCTTTCATTTTTTTTAATATTACTCTTACTTTTGCCATTATTTCTCCTTTTATACTATTTTCTTTTTATACTATTTTTTTATTTTTTATATTATTCTTATTTTTTATATTATTCCAACTATTTCATTTCAAACATTTTAACATTAATACTTTTTTTCCTTTTTAATTTTTTTATCTCTTTTTTTAAAATTATTAATTCATTAATATCATAAATTTTCTTATCTTTATTTATAATTTTAAATAATTTAATATCTAGTTCACTATAAAAAAAGAATAAACTTTTTTTTACATTAATCACTTTACCATAAATTATAGAACCTTTCTCAGCAATACCTTTTATCTTTTCTTCTAAAATAAATTTAATAATTTCACCATTTTTTAATTTTATTTTTCTAAAATCCCTATATAGTTTTAGTTCTATTTTGTTATTTTTCATAGATTTTTTTAGCTCTTTTTCCTGACTAAAAAATATTTTTTCTTCACTGTTTTTATTACCTAAAAATTTTTTTATTTTTTTTATTCTATCTAAAAAATTCAATTTATTATTATATTTTCTAAAACAACCATATTCAATTTTTTCTATTCTATCAAGTATAGATTTATCAAAGCTTTTTTTCCCAAATATAATTAATTCAGATTCTCCTAACTTATTTTTAATATTATCTTGTAAAAAATTATATAATTTATTTTCTCTCTCTTCTATACTTCCTTCTCCTACTTCTCCATATACTTTTTTTTCCATAATACCAATTTGTTTTTCAATCGTAAAACTATCATCTAATGTAAATCCATATAATATATTTTCAATTTCTATATATTTATTATTATCTCCAAAACTAAATAAAAATATAAGAAAAAACAATAGCACGCTTATAATTTTTTTATCCATAATTATTAAATCCCCCTAATATATTATGAAACAATATATGCTCAAAGTTTCTTAAAAAAATATAAAATATATCTTCTACTAAAAAATAAGCAAATAATTATTTTTTACAACCCTAATTTATAAAAAAATTCATATCAAATTTTATATTAAAATCTTTACTATATATATGTAATTCATATTCACCACTATTTATAGCTTCTTCTGTATTACTTTCATTCATCCATAAATCTGAAAAAACAATTTTACTATATCCATTTATTTTTAATTTTCTTTTTCCAGAAGCATTCTTTTCTAAAATATCTTTTTTATATATAATCTTATCCCCTTTTGTAATTATAAAATTAAAGCTGTTTTCTTTTTTCAAAATAAAATATTTTGGCTTTTTACTTCTATTTTTAATTTCTACTTTTATAAGTAATGCCTCATCTTTATCTATTTTATATTTACTAATAATTGCACTGTATTTCACATTATTTAAAATTAACTCCTGCTTTGTAGGCATCTTTTTTTGAAAATAATAATTTAATAACAAAATAAGTCCAAATATAAAAATTAAATCAAGAATAGTTATAATGTTTGATTTTTTTTTAAAAAAACTATTCATTATATTTCTTCCTTTCCTAAAAGAGAATTAACTCTAATAATTTTCCCATTTTTCCAATATATTCTTGGAACTCGATTATTAATATTTGTTAAAATTTCATATGATATTGTTCCTGAGATTTTTGCTATTTCATCTATATTTATATTTTCACCAAATATTTCTAATTCATCTCCAACCTTTACTTTTCCTATTAGAGTTTTTGGGATTTTTATCATCATTTGATCCATGCAGACTCTTCCAATTATTTTACATCTTTTTCCTTTTAAATAAACTTCTCCTGTATTTGATAATTTCCTATTTATTCCATCTGCATATCCTGCAGAAACTGTTGCTATTATTTCACCTTTTTTAGCTATATAAGTTTTCCCATAGCTTATAGGCATATCTTGCTTTACTTCTTTTAAAAATATAATCTTACTTTTAAAAGACATTACTGGTTTAAATTCTTTACTAAATCTATTTTTAACCACAGGAATTCCATACAAAATTATTCCTGGTCTAACCATATTCCCTTCATTAATAACATTTAATATTCCTGCGCTATTTGATATGTGAAAATATTCAATATCTTTATTTTCATCTACTATTTTTTTAAATATTTCAACTTGTTTTTGAGTATATTCTAAATCCTCATCTGCAACTGATAAATGTGTAAATATTCCTTTTATATTTGCTATATTTTTATTTTTTATATATTGTATAGCTTTTTCTGCTTCTTCATATGAAAATCCGATCCTTCCCATACCTGTATCTATTTTTACATGAATATCTGGAAATAGCCCTTTTTTTTCTATATAATTTATTTCTTCATAAGAAGACAGAGTAAGCTGTATCCCTAAAGATACAGCTTTATCCCATTCTTCAAGAGGTGTACATCCCAATATCAAAATTTTACCTCTTATTCTATTCTTAACTAATTCTTCCGCTTCTTCTATGCAAGCCACTCCAAAATTAGACACTCCATTTGCAGATAATTCTCTTGCAATTTCAACTGCACCATGTCCATAAGCATTTGCTTTTATAACTCCAAGTATTTTTTTATTATTAGAAGTCAATTTTTTTATTAAATTTAAATTTATTATTAAGTTATTTAGATTAATATCTGACCATACTCTCATATATACAAATGCCACCTTTTCTTATACTTTAATCGACTCAAAAAAAGTAATTTTATTTCAAGAAAAAAACTATTGTTCTTCCTTTTTTTTCACTTCCTATTTTTTCTTCTCTAAAAAGCCAACCTAATGCCAATAAAACTTCATCTTTTTTCAATTCACTGTTATCTACCATAGCTTTTATTCCTGTAGCACCATTTTCGTTTAGATAGTTCCAAACTTTTCCTGCTGCTGCTCCTGTTTTTTCAAAAGAATATTTCATATTTATCACTCCTTTTTTTATTTTGCTTCCTTCTTTTCAAGAAGATTAACTATTGGGCTTGCAACAAATATTGAAGAATAAGTCCCTGAAAGTATTCCTATTAATAAAGCTGTTATAAATGTTCTAAGCGATGCTCCTCCAAATATTAATACTGCTAGTATAGCTAATAAAGTTGTAACTGATGTATTTATTGATCTTGTAAACACTTGATTTATACTATCATCAATTAAATCTCCTATATTTTTTTTGGATTTTTTCTTTATGTTTTCTCTAATTCTATCAAATACAACTATTGTATCATTTATAGAATATCCTAAAATTGTTAATATCGCCGCTATAAATGGTGTATTAATCTCATAACCAAGTAAAGCTATAGCTCCTACTGCTATTATTAAATCATGCAACAAGGCTACTATTGCACCTACTGCGAATCTAAATTCAAATCTAATTGTAATATAAAGTACTATTAACAAAGAACCTATTAATAAAGCATTTATAGCTTTCCATTTTAATTCTTTTCCAATTGTAGCACCAACTTTATCTACTTTTAAAATTTCAAATTTACCCTCTTTTGCCTTAAAATCATTTAAAAAATTATCTTTTTGAGCTTCTTCAAAAGCGTTTGTTCTTATTAATACAACATTTCCTTCTGAAATTTGTATTTTTTTAGATTCTAATTCTTTATATTTTGCACTCATATCTTTTAAATCTTTATTAAGATCACTTAATTTCACACTTTTTTCAAATTTCAATTGAAATAATGTTCCACCAGTAAAATCTATACCATAATTAAGACCTTTCACCATAAATAGTAATAATCCAGCCACTACTAAAGTTATTGATATTGTAAACCATATTTTTGTATTTTTTATTATTTTTAAATTCATTACTACCTCCTAACCCCAAATAATATTGGATTTTCAATTTTAAATAAATATATAAATCCTTTTAATAAAACCCTTGTTACAACTATTGCTGTAAACATACTTGCCAATATACCTATTGTCAACGTAACTGCAAATCCTTTTACTGGACCTGTACCTAACGCAAACAATATAGCTGTAATAATAAGAGTAGTAATGTTTGAATCAAATATTGCCATAAACGCTTTTTTGAATCCTGCATCTAAAGCTGCTAAAATACTATTCCCCAATCTTAATTCCTCTTTTAATCTTTCAAATATTATTACATTTGCATCAACTGCCATTCCAACTGATAAAATAAACCCTGCTATTCCTGGTAAAGTCAATGTAGAATCAATAAAATTTAATGTTCCAAAAGCTATTATTCCAAAAATTAACAATGCTAAATCAGCTATAAGTCCTGGCAATCTATACCATACTACCATAAATATTGCAATTAATATCAAAGCTACTATTCCAGCTTTATAACTTGCTTGTATTGATTCTTCTCCAAGTGTTGCTCCTACTGTTCTTGTCTCTAACATTTTTACTTTTACTGGTAAAGCTCCAGCATTTAATAATGTAGCCATTTTTTTAGCTTCGTCTACTGTATAACTTCCAGTAATAACACCTTTTCCTCCTGGAATTTCTGATTGAATTGTAGGTGCTGTTTGTTGTGCTCCATCCAAAGTTATTGCTAATTGTTTACCAATGTTTTTCTTAGTTATATCTGCAAAGATTTTAGCCCCTTTTGTAGTAAGCTCAAATCCTATTTGAGGTCTTCCTAATCTATCAAAACTAACATCTGCCTTTTTCAATTCTTTTCCTGTTAATAAAACATCTCCTAATGAACCATCACTTTTTAATAATCTAAACTCTAATAATGCTGTTTTTCCTATAACTTTTATTGCTTCTTCTGTATCTTTTACTCCTGGTAATTCAACTATTACTCTTCTGTCTCCACTTCTTTGTATTACTGGTTCTGATACTCCTAATCCATTTACCCTTCTATCCAACACTTCTACCAATCTGTCCATTGCTTGATTATCAACTTTTGCTTCCTTTGTATCTTGTGCTTCTAATACTACATACACTCCACCTTTTAAATCTAGTCCCAATCTTACAGGTTTTAGAAATGCAAACCAAACAGCAAGTCCTAATACTACTGCAATCAAAGCTAAATTAACTAATAAACTCTTTTTCATAAATACTCTACTACCTCCTTCGTTTTTCCATATCTAAGTATGTTTGTAAGATTATCGTTGCAGCTACTTTATCTACAACTTTGCGTTTCTCTTTTGCATTTTTTTTCGTTGTAACTTTTAGCATGTTATCTGCTGAAACTGTGCTATATCTTTCATCTACTGTTTCTATTGGAATATCATGTAATGATTTACCCAATTTTTCGATAAATTCTCTAACTTTTTCAGCTTGCCTTTTTTCCGTACCATTTAAGCTTAATGGTAACCCTGATACAATTTTTTCTACTTTTTTTTCTTTTGCCAATTCAACTATTCGTTTTATGGCTTTTACTTTTCTTCTATCTATTACTTCTAACGGAGAAGCTATCATTCCTAACGGATCTGATATTGCTACCCCAATACGAACATCTCCAACATCGAGAGCTAAAACTCTCATAGTTTTTCTTCCAATAATTTTTTTGCAAAATTTAAAGCTTCTTGCACTTTATTTCCTGCTTTACCACCTGCTTGAGCAAAATCTGGTCTTCCTCCGCCATTTCCTTCAGCAATTTTTGCAACTTCCCTAACTATATCTCCTGCTTTAATCCCTTTTTCAATTAAATCTTTTGTTACACTTACTAAAAATATTGCTTTTCCATTATTAGTACCAAATACAACTACGCAACTTTTTAATTTATCTTTTGCTTTATCTGCCATTTTCCTTAAATTTTGTGGATTCTGACCTTTAAATGCTTTTATTATTACATTTATTCCATTTATCATTTCAGGATTTTCTAAAAATTTATCAGCTTCAATAGATGCCAATTTTGAATTTAATTCAGAAATATTTTTCTTAAGCTCTCTGTTTTCATCCAATAATTTATTAGCCTTTTCTTCAAGCTTATCTTTATCTACTTTTAATATCTCTGCTAAATCCTCTGTTCTATCTTCTAATTTTGTTAAATATTCTAATGAATTTAATCCTGTAATGGCTTCTATTCTTCTTGTTCCTGCTGCAATACCTGTTTCTGTAACTATTTTAAATAATCCTATTTCCCCTGTGGAATTAACATGTGTTCCCCCACATAATTCAATAGAAAAATCAGAAATTTTTACAACTCTTACAACATCTCCATATTTATCTCCAAAAAGTGCCATAGCTCCCATTTTTTTTGCTTCATCAATATTTTTTAGAGAAATATCAACTTTATGATTTTTTAAAATTTCTCTATTCACAATTCTTTCTATCTCTTCTATTTCCTCTTTTTTTATAGATTCATAATGTGAAAAATCAAATCTAAGTCTTTCTCTATTTACATATGAACCTGCTTGATGAACGTGCTTGCCTATCACTTCTTGCAATGCTGCTTGCAATAAATGTGTAGCTGTATGATTTTTTGTTACTGCTTCTCTTTTTTCTTTATCCACATTAAGAGTTAAATTATCTCCTATTTTTAAATTTCCTTCTATAATTTTAACTATATGGATAAATATATCTTTTCTTTTTTGAACATTTAACACCTTTCCCTTAAATGTCCTGTTTTTTATAATTCCAGAATCTGCAATTTGTCCTCCAGACTCAGCATAAAAAGGAGTTTTATCAAATATAACCTCATATGTTTCAGTATCAATATCTTTCTTATGTAAAACTTTTCCTTCTAATTTTAAATTTTCATATCCTAAAAATTCTGTCTTTCCATTTTCTTTATAAAATTCTTCTATAAAGCTATCCTCAATTTTTTCTTTTATAACTTCTCTTGAATTTCTAGCTCTATTTTTTTGCTCTTCCATTTTTTCTTTAAATTCATCATATACAATTTTAATATTATTTTCTTGACAAATTTCTTCTGTTAATTCAAATGGAAATCCATAAGTATCATATAATTTAAACACAATTTCTGAATTCATCTTATCTTTTTTTTCTAATTTTAACTTTTTTATCTCATTATTTGTTAAAATTATCCCTTGATCTAATGTAGCTTCAAATTTCTCTTCTTCTATTGAGATCACTTTTTTTATATGATCGCTATTTTTTACTATTTCAGGATAAAACTCTCCCATCATATCAATGACTTTATCAGATAACTCATATAAAAATGATTTTTTATATCCTAATAATCTTCCATGCCTAGCTGCTCTTCTTAAAATTCTTCTTAAAACATAACCTCTACCATCATTAGAAGGAAGTACCCCATCTCCTATTAAAAATGTTACTGCACGAATATGGTCAGCTATAACTCTTAGAGAGAAATCTATATTTTCTTTTTCGTTATATTTTACACCTGTTGCTTTTGCGACCTCTTCTACTAACGGTTTTAACAAATCTGTATCAAAATTTGAACTAACATTTTGAATTACAGATGTTATTCTTTCTAATCCCATTCCAGTATCAATATTTTTTTTAGGTAATGGCTCTAACGTCCCATCCTCTAATCTATTATACTCAGTAAATACTAAATTCCATATTTCAATATACCTATCACAATCACATCCAACACCACAAGTTGGAGAATCACAACCTTTATCTTCTCCTAGATCAACATATATTTCACTACTCGGGCCACATGAACCTGTTGGACCTGCTGACCAAAAATTATCTTCATCCATTTTTACTATTCTGTCTAAAGATACCCCTGCTTTTTCATTCCAAATTTTTATACTTTCTTCATCATCTTTATAAACCGAAATCCAAAGTTTATCTTTTGATAATTTTAGTTCTTCTGTTATAAATTCCCAAGCCCAAACAATAGCTTCTTCTTTAAAATAGTCTCCAAAAGAAAAATTCCCAAGCATCTCAAAAAATGTTTGATGTCTTGCTGTCCTCCCTACATTTTCTAAATCATTCGTTCTAATACATTTCTGACAAGAGGTAGCCCTTTTATATGTAGGAACTTGTTTTCCCATAAAAAATGGCTTAAATGGTACCATTCCTGCTATTGTTAATAGCATTGTTGGATCATCTGGAACCAAGGAAGCACTCTCGTATTTTTTGTGCATTTTTTGCTCGAAAAAGTCTAAAAATTTTTTCCGTATTTCATTTCCTGTAAACATGTACTTTTTACTCCCTTCCAACAATATTTTCCTATATAATATCCAATTTTAATACAATTGTCAAATATTATTTTTTTCAAATACTTTATTTTCTCTTAACGGCCTGTATTTTTACAAAAATCAATGGATGTTTAAAAAGTAACTTTTTTATATTTTATTGTAAAAACGCTTAAATCATTGCGTATTTTATAACAAAATCAAAAGGTTATTTTTAAGCCGTTCCTAAAGAACGTTTAAAAAATAATTTTCTTATATTTTGTCATAAAAACGCTTAAATCATTGCGTATTTTATAACAAAATCAAAAGGTTATTTTTAAGCCGTTCCTAAGATAATATTTCTATTATTTCATCATAATTTTCAATAAAAATTTCTACTAATTCTGGATAAAATCTTTTTCCACTTTCATTTTTTATTATTTCTTTAGCTTCTATATTACTATAAGCCTTTCTATAAACTCTTGAACTTACTAATGCTAAAAATGTGCTCACTAAATTCAATAAATTAGCCGAAATTGGAATTTCTTTTCCATTTATCCCTTTTGGATATCCATTTCCATCATATCTTTCATGATGGTTTTTAATTATTAAAGCATGCTCTTCAAAATATGGTATATTTTTTAAAATATTATAACTGTAATAAGTATGTTTTTCTATTATTTTTTTTTCCTCGTTTGTTAAGCTAGTTCTTTTATGTAATATATTTTCAGTTATAAGTATTGTTCCTACATCTTTTAAAATAGCTGATAATTTTAATGTTTCTATTTCTGTAAAATTCATTTCTAATTTTTTTGCCATAAATTCTAATAAAAGTAACAACTTATCTATATCATAAAAATTCCCATAAATATAATTTCTATACTCTAATATAGAAGATACTTTTTTCAAAATACTTATATATATATTTTCTATATTTGATTTATAATTTCTTATATTATAAATTGTTTTTATAACTTCAGATAAAATTCTTATACCTTTAAGTTTTTTTTCTACAGTGTTACTATCTAATGCTTTTTCAAATTCTATTCCTAGAATTAACTCATCTCTTGCATTATACACTACAATTGATTTTCTTTCAATATTTTTATGAATATATTCATCTTTTGAGTTGCTTTCTATTATATTTCCTATTATGTTTTCTATTATTTTATTATTTTTATTAGAATAAAATTTATTTTTATATTTTATAACAAGATTATCTACTTCTAAAATCATCATTCCTAAATTTATAATTGTATCTATTAACTCTAATTCTGATATATTTCTCCCACCTAAACTTAATAATTCTGATAAATTATATATTTTTTCATAATTCTTTGTATTTTCTTCTACAACTTCTTTATATTTTTTATTAAGTTCTAAAAATGGTGCTAATAATTTTATAATTTTTTCTTTATCTCTTTTCGGAGTTACTTTTATATTACGTCCACTATCAATTTCTATTTTAACATTAAATACTTTTTCAAAATTATTTATTATCTCCTTTTCTTTCATTTTTTATCACGCCCTTTTATTTATTTCATTACCAATCTCTTTTTCTGTCAATCCTGAAACATCTGAAAGGCCTAATTTATCTATGCTTTTAGGCATTCCATAAACCACGCATGATTTCTCCTCTTGAGTTAATACAAAACTTCTTTTATTTTCTTTTAAATTTAAAATTCCTTCAGTTCCATCTCTGCCCATTCCAGTTAATATTGCAATTAATGGATTTATACTGCTTATTTTATTAACACTTTCTAAAAAATAATCTACAGATGGATTATAAAATCCAATTCTTTTATTTTCAGGATATAATTTCAACACATTCCCAACTTTTACTAATTTGCTGTCTTGCCCCCCTGGCAAAACATAAACTGTTCCTGCTTTTATAACTTCATTTTCTCCCTCTTTTATTTCCAATTCAGAAAGTTCATTTAATCCATCAGCTAATATTTTTGTAAATCCTTTTGGCATATGCTGAATAATAAATATTGGTAATTTTATTTTACAACTCAAGGCTGGAACTAACTTTCTTAGTGCATTTGGACCACCTGTTGAAATCCCAATTATAATCATATTATATTTTCGCACCAGAACCCCCTTTTACAAAGAATGTTTAAAAAAGATAATTACAAACTAAAATTTTTACCTAAATAAATTTTTCTTGCAACTTCATTTTCTGCTATTTCATTACTATTCCCGCTAATTAAAACCTTTCCTTCCGACATAATATATGCCCTTTCTGTAATTCTTAACGTTTCCTTTACATTGTGATCAGTAATCAAAATTCCAAGACCCTTCTTTTTCAAATATAATATTATCTCTTGTATATCCTCTACAGCAATAGGATCTACTCCTGCAAAAGGTTCATCTAACAATATAAAATTTGGTTCATTTGCTATTGTTCTAGCTATTTCAACTCTTCTTCTTTCTCCACCAGACAGAGAATATCCTAAACTATTTTCTATATGTGATATTTTAAACTCCTCTAATAACATATCTTTTTTTTCTATTCTCTCTTTTTTCGAAATTTTGTTCATCTCTAATATTGTTAAAATATTTTCTCCAACTGTCATATTCCTAAAAATTGAAGGTTCTTGTGCTAAATAACCTATTCCTAATCTAGCACGTTTATACATTGGATATTTAATTATATCCATTTCATTATACATTACTTTTCCACTTTCTGGCTTTATTATTCCAACTATCATATAAAAAGTTGTAGTTTTTCCTGCTCCATTTGGTCCAAGTAATCCTACTATTTCTCCTTTATTAACTTCTAAACTCACCTTATTTACAACTAATCTTTTTTTATAACTTTTGCATAATTCTTGTACTGCAATACTATTCATTATTTACTCTCCTCTTTAGGCTTTATCCTCAATTTAAATTTAGTTGTACCTATTCCAGATAATATATTTGTTTTTAAATCCATAACTCCCTCTTCTGCTTCTACTTTGTTTTCACCTTGATAAACTATAATATTCCCTTTCATTTTCACTTTTTTATCTTCATTATTTAAAGAAGCATCATTTGCTGTTGCATTTATTGTACCAGCTTCTTTAGTTATATTTGTTAATTTTACATTACTTTTCATTTCACCTGTATTTGTATTTAAATTTAAATAAACATAATCTGATTTTATTGTTGTATCTCCATCTATTTTTAATACTGGATTACCTTTTCCAAAAACTAAATTTTTCATGTTATCCATTTCAAGATAATCACTTGAAAGATTCATATCTTTATACCAAAAATCAGTTTTATTTTTTATTTCTCCTCTTGTTACATCAAATTGATCATCTTTATTTTTTTTAAAATACATTTTAGCTATATCTCCTGAAAATTTCATCTTTTCTGATGGCAGATCAGCTTTTAAATTATCTTTAAAATTAAACTCCTTTTTTGAATAATCGCCTGATAAAAAATCTCCTGTTATCTTATCCCCATCTTCTGTTGTTATTACTCCTTTTTCTCCATCTAAAGTTTTATTCTTCAGATCCATTTCACCTGATTGAATAACCATCTTTAGATTTTTTTCTGTAACTGTAATTGGAGTTTCTGATTTTATTTTTTTTGTTTTAATAAAATATCTTAGTTTATCAGAGTCTATATTTAGTTCTTTTTGATTTATATTTACTTTTTTTATAAAATCAATTTCATTTGATTTTTCATCATATTTTGCTAATTCACTTTTAAATTTTATATCTTCTTGATGCCCTGAAATTTTTCTTAATTTTAAAATTTTTAAATTATTGTCATATTCTCCTGTTTCATAATTCATAATTATTTTTTCTGTTTTATTTTCAACTTTTCCTGGTGTGATTAAATATCCCATTTTTTCTTTATATTTATACACTATTTTTTCTGTATTTCCATATATATCATCTTTTTTTAATCTAACATCTCCATATATATCCATCTCTTCTTTATATTTATAAGTCAGCTCATTAGCATTAACTATCAAATCATCTTTTCTGTTTTTTATTTCAACTGTTCCAACCAATTTTCCAAATTTATCATCTAAATTATATGTAAAGCTGTCCCCTGATATTTCATAATCATCTTTTACAACTTTTGTTTTTCCTAATAAACTTATCAGTTTAGAATTATCGTCATATTCTCCATTCTTTGAATATATTTTTAAATCGTCCTCTTTATTATAAACTTCAAAATTATCTTTCATATATATTTTTTTATTTGCTTCATCAAGATCTAATTTTTGTGTTACAATATTATATTTTTCATAGTTTATAGATATATTTTTTTCTAAATTATATATCTTTTTCTTTAAATTAAATTTAACAAAATCACTTATTAAATTATTTTCTTTTTTCTCTATATATATTTTTTTAGAAGTACCTATTTCATCTTTTGTATAAAATATTAAATTAGAACCATTTATTTTCATTCCATTTTTAACTACTCTAAAGTTTTCTGGAATAACCAATTTATTTTCATCCACAAAATAGTGGAATTTTTTACTTTTCATTCTATAGTCTTTTCCAAAAACTAATATATTTTCATGTCCAACTCCTTCTATAATATTATTTTTTTTATCATATGTAATTTCATCGGCTTTCATTGTAGATTCTTTATTTTTTATTTCTATGTTATTAGATAATTTTATATTCTCTGTAACTTCATCTATTTGCATATAATCGGACTCAAAATTATACTCTTTTATTTTACCTTTTACAGGTTTATTCAATACTATTTTTTTAGTTTTGCCATTATAAAATGCTTTTGGAGTATTAATTTCCATATCATCTTTTTTTAATTTTACATTATCATATACATCTACATTATTAGTTTTTTTATAATAAACTAAATTATTTGCAGTTAGTGTATACCCTTTCATTCGTGCTTTAAATTTACCCCATACAATTAATCTGTTATTATCCATATCATAAATTGCATAATTTAATTCTCCAGTTACTAATTCTATTTTTCCCTTTTCACTATTAAGATTTTTAACTTGTACTTTTATATTACCATTTAATTTTACTATATTTTTGTTTCTATCATAAATCACTCTATCACAGCTTAAAGTTACTTTATTTGAAGTTAATTTAACGTTAGTATATAAATTTATTAATGTAAATTGACTATTGGCTTCAAAATGTCTTGCTGTTATTTTTATATCATCTTTTTTTGCTTCCACTTTTGAAACTGAATAAAATTTCTTTTTATTTTCATCATATCTCATTTCAGTTGTTTTAAATTTCCAACCATTGTCTGTTACTCCTGTTATATTTCCTTTTAGTATCATATTTTTCAATTTATCAACTATGGCTTCATTTCCTTTTAATGACATATTTTTGAAAAAAGCTTGTGCCTGTTTAAATACTGTTGTCTCATTAGTTTGATTCTCAATAAGTTGATTAGCAGAAATTTTATAACTATTTCCTATATCATATTTTATATTATTTGTTTTAATATCTTTTTTTATCTCTCCTATATTAATATCTGACATTTTTTTTATATAATTATTATATATAAAAAGTAAAAATATTCCTAACATTATGAAATATAATATTTTTTTCAACATTTTATCGCTCCTATTGAATGTTTAAAAAGTAATATTTTTATATTTATATGAATGTGTAATCAACTACATAATTTATAAATAAACAAGAATATTCTTTTTAACCCATTTCTATTTTCTATTTTCTATTTTTCTTTTTATTTCATTTAATTTGTTTAAAGCTTCCAATGGTGTAATGTTATTTAAATTAAGTTCTTCTAACTCAATTAATATTTCATCTTCAACTTTTTCTTCTTCCTCTACTATTATATCATTATTTCCAAAAAGTGACAACTGTTCAACTTGTATTGTACTTTCCACTAATTTTCTTCTTTTTTCTAAATTAAATAATATTTTTTTACTTCTATTAATTATATCATTAGGGATTCCTGCCAATTTTGCAACTTCAATTCCATAACTTTTATCAGCTCCGCCTCTAACTATTTTCCTTAAAAATATAACACTGTTTGAAGTTTCTTTTACTTCTATTCTAAAATTAACTATATTCTCAAATTTCTTTTCCAATTCTGTAAGCTCATGATAATGAGTAGCAAAAATTGTTTTAGATTTTACCTTATCATGTATATATTCGCTTATAGCCCACGCTATTGATATTCCATCAAATGTACTTGTCCCTCTTCCCACTTCATCCAAAATAACAAAACTTCTTTCAGTTGCATTATTCACTATATTAGCTACTTCACTCATCTCTACCATAAATGTACTTTGCCCTGATACTAAGTCATCACTAGCTCCCACTCTTGTAAATATTTTATCAACTACTCCAATCTTTGCATATGTGGCAGGCACATAACTCCCTATTTGCGCTAAAATTATTATTAGTGCTATCTGCTTCATATATGTGGATTTCCCAGCCATATTAGGCCCAGTAAGTATTATCAGTTTTTCCTTTTCTGTAAATTTTATATTATTACTCACATAATCTTCACTACCTATTAATTTTTCTACTACAGCATGTCTTGCATCTTGTATATCAATTTCAAAACCTTCATCTATTTCTGGTTTTATATAATTATTTTCAATTGCTACAACTGCAAACGATATTATCATATCTAAATTTGCGATTTTGCTCGCCACATCTTGCAATGTTTTTTTCATATTTTTTATATTAGAAGTTATTTCTTTAAAAATTTTATACTCTAATTCTTCTATTTTATCCTTTGCATTTAACACTTTGCTTTCATATTCTTTTAATTCAGGAGTAATAAATCTTTCTGCATTTGACAAAGTTTGTTTTCTAATATAATTTTCTGGAACTAAATCAATATTACTCTTAGTTACTTCTATATAATATCCAAAAACTCTATTATATTTTACTTTTAATGATTTTATTCCCGTTTTTTCTTTTTCCTCTTTTTCCAAATCTAATATATATTTTTTACCCTGTTTTGAAATATTTCTTAATTCATCTAATTCTTTATTATAATTTTCTTTTATAATTTTCCCTTCTCTTATTGAAAATGGTGGCTCTTCTATTATTGAACTGTCTATTAATTCATATATTTCAATCAAATCTTTTAATTCAAATTTTAATATATCACTATCTTTTAAAATGTTTTTTATCTCTATTACAGATTTTAATGATTTTTTCAATGCAATTATATCTCTTCCATTTTCAGTTCCCAAAACTATCTTTCCGATTATTCTTTCTATATCATAAATATTAATTAATTCTTCTCTAATTTCTTCTCTAATCATTAAATTATCTATAAAATATTTTACATTATTTTGTCTTTCTAGTATTTTATCTATATCAATCAAGGGACTTACTATAACTTTTTTTAATAATCTACCTCCCATAGAAGTTTTAGTTTTATTTAAAACCCATAATAATGTACCTAAACTATTTTTTTCTCTGTTATTTTTAATTAAATCTAAATTTCTTTGTGTTGTTACATTTAATTCCATTTGATTTTTTGTATTTACATATATCAGTTTATTTACCGGTATTTCTCCAAATTTCTGTAACTCTAAAATATAATTTAAAACCGTTCCTGCAATTTCTATTGAAATTTTTTTATTGTTTATCCCAAAACTTTCTAATGAAATAATATTAAAATAATCTTTTAAAAATTCCTCACTATCATCTATTAAATTTATAGTATTTAATAATATATTATTTAATTTAGTATATTCTTCTATTTTTTCTTTTAATATTTCATATGATACGTTGTCTATTAAAATCTCTTTTGGAGCTATTTTATTAATTTCATTAAATATTTTCTCGCTTAAATTTCCCTCATCAAATTGTGTAGTTTTAAATTCACCAGTAGTAATATCAATATATGAAATTCCTGCTCCAGAATCTTTTATTTCAATTCCCAATAAATAATTATTACTATTTTCGTCTAAAGAATCTGTATCAATAACAGTTCCAGGTGTAATTATTTTCACAACTTCTCTTTTTACAATTCCCTTAGCTTTTTTAGGATCCTCCACTTGCTCGCATATGGCAACTTTATATCCTTTTGACACTAATTTAGATATATATTGTGCTGCTGAATGATAAGGAATCCCTGCCAATGGAACTTCTACTCCCTTCTCTTTATTTCGAGAAGTCAAAGTAATCCCTAGCTCTTTTGAGGCTATTTTTGCATCTTCAAAAAACATCTCATAAAAATCACCTAATCTAAAAAAAAGTATTGAATCCTCATTTTCTTTTTTTATTGCTTTATATTGTTTCATTAATGGAGTTTCTTTTTTTATCATTTAATTTCACCCTTTATATTAATATTTATTTTTATTCTATAAAAACATATAACATATCTAAAAAAACCGCCAATAATAAAGGAGTTTTAGATTTTCGATTCTAACACTGAACGCCCCCCTATTAAAGCGGTTTTTTTATCTGAATATTTTTTTTACATAATTCGGCAATACAAAGCTTGCTTTATGTATTCCACTATTATAATATTTTGTAAATTTTTCTATTTTTTCAGCTTTTTCTAAATTAAAATCTTCTATTGGATTATATCTTTTAGACCCTATGCTAAAAGACCAAAACCCACTTTGATATGCGAGCAAAGATGCCGTTGCAAGTTTTGATATTGGAAATATTTTCCTAAATGAATCCTGAACATCTTTTATTATTGGTAAATGATACCATGGTGATTCTGATTGTGCTATCACTATTCCATCTTCTGTTAATGATTCATAACATAATTTATAAAAATCTTCTTTAAATAATCCTACTGCCGGTCCAATAGGATCTGTAGAATCTATACATATTATATCATAATAATTTTTTTTATTCTCTAAAAATTTTATACCATCTTCAAAATATAATTTTACTCTTTCATCACTTTTTAATATTCCTGCTACATTTGGAAAATATTCTAAACAAACGTCAGTAACATGTTTATCTATTTCGCAAAGATGAATCTCTTCAAAGCTATCATATCTTGCAAGTTCTCTAATTGTTCCTCCATCTCCACCACCTATTACAAGTGCTCTTTTGGGATTTGGATGAATATTTGATGATAAATGTGCCATCATTTCATGATATACAAATTCATCTTTTTCCGTAACCATTAAAATTCCATCTAATGTAAATGCTCTTCCAAACTCTTCTGTTTCAAAGAC
Organism: Haliovirga abyssi; assembly: GCF_030295325.1. Classification (GTDB taxonomy): domain Bacteria; phylum Fusobacteriota; class Fusobacteriia; order Fusobacteriales; family Haliovirgaceae; genus Haliovirga; species Haliovirga abyssi. Next base: position 1,562,493 of record NZ_AP027059.1, read on the forward strand.
ATCTAATCGTTGATATTCACTTTTACCACTATATAAACATTCTTTTACTTTTAATGAATATTTTAATCCTGGTAAATGAAATTCAGAAAACCAAAATTCCATATTTTTTAATTCCTCCCTTTTTGTGGGTCAATCACTCTATTTATATAATTTCTCAATTCTATTTATCCCTTCTTCTATTTCATCTAATGAATTAGCATATGAAAATCTAATAAAACCATCCATTCCAAATGCAGCTCCTGGTACAACTCCAACTTTTGCAATATCTAATATTTCCTCAGAAACCTCTTCTGAATTTTTACCTATTTTTTCAATATTCACAAAAATATAAAAAGCACCTCCTGGAATATCAGGCAATATAAATTTATCTATTTTAGAAAGTTTTTTATACATATAATCTCTTCTTTTTTTAAATTCTAAAACCATACTATCTAAAATTTTATTATCTAAATTAAGTGCTGCAATTACAGCTTTCTGTGCTATGCTGTTTGGATTGGAAGTTGTATGACCTTGAAATCCAACCGCCAATTTTGCTATCTTTTCTGGAGCTGCCATATACCCTATTCTCCATCCTGTCATTGCATAAGCTTTTGATACTCCATTTATTACAATAGTTCTATTTTTTATACTCTCAGAAATAGAAGCAATAGATACATGTTCATTATCATATATTAATTTTTCATATATTTCATCCGAAATAATATAAAAATTATATTTTATAGCTAACTCTCCAATTTTCCTTAATTCTTCTCTTGACATTACTGACCCAGTAGGATTATTAGGTGTATTAATAATTATAGCTTTTGTTTTAGATGTTATCTTTTTTTCAATAGCTTCTGCAGTTAATTTAAAACAATTATCAAAACTTGTATCAACTAAAACAGGAACTCCTCCTAATAATTTCACCATTTCACTATAACTCACCCAATAGGGGTTTGCAAATATAACTTCATCTTTTGGATTTAAAATAGCCGCTAATGCGTTATATAGAGAATGCTTTGCTCCGTTAGATACAATTATATTATCTCTTGTATATTTTAATCCATTGTCTCTAAGTAATTTGTTAATTATCGCATCTTTTAATTCAACAATTCCACTAGCTGATGTATAATGTGTAAATCCATCATCAATAGCTTTTTTTGCCGCTTCTCTTATTGGAAGTGGAGTATCAAAATCAGGTTCTCCTGCACCAAAAGATATAACATTTTCACCTTTTTCTCTTAATTCATTTACTTTTGCTATAATCTTTAAAGTAGCTGACGGAGTTATACCCTCTAACCTTTTAGAAAATTCCATTATTACACCTCTATTTTTATTTTTTCTTTCTGTCTTTCAGCTTGTGATTTTGATATATATTCAGGTTCTAATAAGTATATATTATCATCCTCTTTTTTTTCTGCAATTTCACATAAAACACCAGCATCAATTTTAGACCTAGATATTTTATTAAATTTAATATTTTTAATTCCATTTTCTAATATTAACTCTCTATAATTTATACTACCATCGCCTGTTAAAATTTTCTTGCTATCTTTATATTTTTCTAAGATATCTAAAACTTTTCCATCTCTAATCTGTTCTACTACCTTCAATTTAGAATCAACATATTTATAAACACCATAATATACTCTTTCTTTCCTTGCATCAATCATAGGAATAATCAAGTCAGAACTATCTGATATCCCATTTGCTAAAATTTCTAAACTATTTATTCCAATAATTTCTTTATCTATTGCAAAAGCAATTCCTTTTGCAGTTCCTATTCCTACTCTTACTCCTGTAAATGAACCTGGACCTATTCCAACAGCAACTCTATCTACATCTGATATTTTTAATTTAGAAAATTCAAACAGGGTATCTATTCCTTTTAACAATGAGTCTGAATGATTAAATTTCACTTCTAAATCTAATTTAGATATAATTCCATTTTCGCTATCATATAATGCCACACTGCTTATTTTTGTAGATGTATCAATCCCTAAAATTAACATATTGGATAATCTCCTCTGCTCGTTTTTCATCCCCTATTACTTCAATTTTCATCATTCTACTTTCTTCATCTGAATATTCTAATGTAATTCTTATATATTTGTCTGGCAGCTCTTCTTCTATTAAATCAGCCCATTCAACTATAACTATTCCATCTCCATTTATATAATCTTCATATCCTATTTCATAAACTTCTTCTGGCTCTCCTATTCTATATACATCAAAATGATAAAATGGACATCCAATTTTAGTTTTATACTCTCTCACATAAGTAAATGTAGGACTTTTTATCTCACCTGTTATACCTAAATTTTTAGCTATTTCTTTTACAAATGTTGTTTTTCCTGTGCCTAAATCTCCGACTAAGGCAATAAAATCTCCTGATTTTATTGCCTTAGATAATTTTTCAGCTATTTGATTTATTTCGTTAAAATTAACTTTTCTTTTCATCTATTTGTCCTCATATTTTCATCTAAAATGTTGCTTCTGCTAATTTATAAGCTGTTACTACCCTTATAAAGAAATCTAAAACAGTCATTGTCTTTTTTATCCAGTCTGTTTTTTCTGTTGTATTCTTAGGTATTACTATTGTATCTCCCGCTTTTATTTTCATACCGCCAAACAGGCCTCTTCTTAATGTTTTTCCATTTTCCCTAATAACAAAAATTTTATTTTTAGCTGCTGTTTCTTTTATTCCACCAGCTAAATCTAGAAAATTATCTAAACTAATATTTTGATTATATGTAACTATCCCTGGCAAATACACTTCTCCTATTATTTTTACATAATTAACTTTTTCTGGAATATAAATTGCATCTCCATCTTTTAATATTACATCTGGAATAAATCTTTTTTTATTACTATCATATTTTAAATTTACAATTCTTGCATTAGCTGTCAAATTAGATATATCTATAGTTTTTTTCATATCACTATCTATATTAATGTTTTGTAATTCAGATGCAATTTTTTCTTTTCTATAAAGTTTTATTCCTTCTGGAGAAGCTCCTTTTTTAAACCATTCTGCTCTTTTCATTACATCATTTAAAGTTTCATTTTTTGTTATTGAATATTTTCCTGGATAATTTACATATCCGCTTATATCTACAGTTGCTTTCTTTTCCCAATTAATTAATTTTCTTACAAATATTTGATCATCCGCTTGCAATTTAAAATTAGGATTCTTATTTATATCCACATCAATAACTGATGTTTTTTCTCCATTGACACTATTTCTAACTACTTCAACTTTAGTTTTGTCAGAACTATTTTTTAATCCTTTAGCATGAAATATCAAATCGTTTATAGTCATTTTATCATAATAATCATATTTACCTGCTGCTCTTATTTCTCCATAAATATATACCTTTGAAAATTCTTTAACTTCAGAATAATTATAAACTCTTAATGTATCATATTTTTTTAACTCTATATCTGATTTTTTATCTCCATCTAATATTTTACCTAAGTTTACAGGTATTACATTTATTCCTCCATCTTTTTCCACTCTAAATATATCAGCCCTTTTTAAATATACTCCTGTATCTTTTAATCCACCTGCTTGGAAAATTATTTGTGATACTTTTCTATTATTTCCATATAACAGATAACTCCCTTGTTTTTTAACAGAACCCAATACCGTTACATACTCTCTACCTTCTCCTACATCTTCTATATTATAAACTTTTAGTGTATCATATTTCTTTAATTCTATATCCGCTTTCTTATCTCCATCTAGTATTTTCCCTAAGTTTACAGGTATTACATTTATTCCCCCATCTTTTTCTACTCTAAATATATCGGCTCTTTTTAAATATACTCTTGTATCTTTTAATCCGCCTGCTTGGAAAATAGCATCTGAAACTTTACTGTTTTTAAAAGATTCATATATCCCTTGTTTTTTTACTGCTCCCATCACTGTTACATAACTTCTTTCTCCTATATCTTTTAAATTATAAATAAAAATTGTATCTCCTGTTTTTAATTCTGGATTTTCTTCAAATGAAAAAGGAATTTTTTCTCTAAGCGTATCTTTTCCTATTCTAAATATATCTCCTCTTTTGAAATATGTATCTGGTAAAATCCCACCTGCTTTTTTTAATATCTCCTGTAATCTTTCATTCTTATTAAGTTGATACAATCCTGGTCTCACAATGTTCCCATATATATATATACCATTTTCAAAATTATTTTTTATTTTTCCAATTTCTATTATATCTCCTGATTTCACAACAAAATCTTTCTTATCTGATACATCAAAAACTTTTAAGCTATCTCCTGATATTCTTTTTAATTTAACACTTAATTTATATGCGTTATCTAAAAAACCACCTGCTAATTTTATAATACTCTCTACTGTATCTTTTTCATTGAATTCATAACTTCCAGCTCTTTTTATCTCTCCAGTTATTGTTACTTTTGATTTTATAACAGGAACATATACTACATCTCCATCTTTTAATAAAATATTACTCTTTTCATCTTTTCCTAATAAAAAATCGTATATATCTACATCTATAGTTTTTCCACTTCTTAAAATTCTAGCATTTCTCAAACTTGCGTTTTGAGTTATTCCATCCGCCATATAAATGCTACTTACAATCCCTGACATTGGATTTAATATATAATTTCCTGGTTTATTTACTTCACCTAATACAAAAACTTTTATACTTCTCATTTTTAGTAATGATATGTCTACATTAAAATCTTTATATTTTTTATTACCTTTCTCTTTTATCTCTTTTTCTACCTCTTTAATTGACTTACCTCTTACATATAGTGCCCCAAAATTATTTAAAAATACATTTCCAGAACCATCTATATATACGTTATAGCCTTGTTTTGAATTATTCGTATTAGATAACTCTGAAAAATTTTTGCTCCAAAATTTCACTAAAATATAATCTCCGTTTGAAAGTATATAATTTTTCCCTACAGATACAACTGATGGTAAAAATTGTTTTGAATTACTTTTGTTATTAAAAAAAGAACTTCCAAACATTGATATATTATTTTCATCATTAAAACCTCTTTTTTTCAATTTACTATATAAATCTTCTGTTTGTCTTTCTAATTCCTTTTTATCTTCTATCTTTTTTTTTGAATTATCATCTTTTAATATCTCTTTATTATTATTTAATTGTTTTTTATTTGTGTTAATTTCGTTGTTTTCTAAATTTAAATCGTTTACATTATTATTTACATTATTATTTGAAACATTGTTTAAGCTGCTTAAATTACTATTTAGGTTACTCAAATTACTATTCAAATTACTCAAATTATCAATTGTAGTTCCAGACGATACACTATTATTAGCCAAATTAACTTCCCCATAACTTATAATATTTATTAATAATAATACCAATAGTATAACTATTTTATTTTTCATTAAATATCCTCCCGATTTAATATTTCTTTTATTATATTTGTAGTAGATTTTCCTTGTATCAGCGACACTATTTTTACAATTCCACCATTTTCTTTTACTACTTTTGCTTCAGGAAGATCTTCCTCTTTGTAATCTCCTCCTTTTATGTGAATATCTGGTTTTATTTGCTTTAATATTTCTATTGGAGTATCCTCTTCAAATTTCACTACATAATCTACTGATTCTAATCCAGCTAACATTTCCATTCTTTCATTTTCTGGAACATATGGTCTTTTTTCTCCTTTTAATCTCCTAACAGACGAATCAGAATTAACACCTACCACTAATATATCCCCATAACTTTTAGCTTCTTCCAAATATCTCAAATGTCCCACATGCAAAATATCAAAACACCCATTTGTAAAAACTATTGTTTTTTTTTCTTGTTTTAGATTTTTAATTATTTTTTCAATATTATTTTTTTCTATTATTTTCAAATTAAAATCCTCCTTCAAATCTTTTTCATTCAACAACAAACTATAAATTTATTCAGAAAATAATCTACACCGTTTTTTTTGAAATATGCAATTTTTCAAAGCGAAATTTTTCAGAAATCAAAAATTTTGAAAAACATTTATGCTTTACATTATGAAGCGTAGCTTATTTTTTTATTATAGCATATCTTTTTATTATCTTCAAGAAAAAAAAGTAGGCAAATTTTGCCTACTTTGTCCCAAAAATTCTATCTCCAGCATCTCCAAGACCTGGATAAATATATCCTTTTTCATTTAAACCTTCATCTATCTTTGCAGTATATATATCTACATCAGGATGCTTTTTTACCACATTTGCAATTCCTTCTGGTGCAGCTATTAACGATAAAAAAACAATATCTTTTACCCCTTCTTTTTTTAAATAATCTATTGCATAATTTGCAGAACCACCTGTAGCTAACATAGGATCTACCAAAATAACTTTTCTATCTGCAATATCTTCAGGTAATTTGCAATAATAATATACAGGTTTTAAAGTTTCTTCATTTCTATAAACTCCAATATGACCTACTTTAGCTGTTGGTATAAACGTAATTATTCCTTCCACCATTCCAAGACCTGCTCTCAAAATTGGAACTACCGCAACCGCTTTGTCTGGCAATATATATGATTTTGTCTTCATTACAGGTGTTTCCACTTCTATCTCTTCTAATTTTAAACCTTTTGTAACTTCATAAGTCATAAGACCTGCTATCTCATTTAATGTTTCTCTAAAAAGTTTAGTATCTGTATTTTTATTTCTCAAAAAAGTTAATTTATGAGAAATCAAAGGATGATTCACTTCTACTACTGCCATTTATTTCACTCCTAACTCTTCTAATTTTTTTTTAAACTCTTTCAAATTTATTCTCATTGTAACAACGCAACTATCATCACTGTCCCATTCTCTTTTGGTCATTTCCGCTTCTCTTATAAATGATATAACAGATGTTTTTATTGTAGAATCTTTTACCATAGCATCTTGAACTATCATTCCACTTTCTAATTTCACTCCATATAAATATGAAGCAATATCATTTAATGCCGCAGATTTAGCTGTTTCATATGAAGTTTGACGCCTAAAAGCTTTATTTGAAGCTTTTATATCTGGAGCTCCCATACCTATTGCTTCATAAAATTGTTTAGAATCATTCGAATTTACAGCAACTACTACTTTTTCTTTTTTCATTTGCGATTTTGTTGTTGTTCCACAACCACTCAATGATATTAATCCTAAAATCACTAAAGTTAAAAATATTTTTTTCACAGATATCACTCTCCTTTTTCAGCTTAAAGAACGTTTGAAAAATAATTTATATTTTTTTATAAAAGCTATTAAAAATATTTAAAAAACAATATATATATTTTGTTGTAAAAGCGCTTAAATCATTGCGTATTTTAAAACAAAATTAGAATGTAATTTTTAAGCTGTTCCTAAATTATCGCGTACTTTAAAACAAAATAAGAAAATTATTCCTAAGCCATCCCTAATCTCATTATACCACGAAAATTATACTCTTTCAACTATATTGTTTCAGTGAGCCAAATCACATTTTAAACCTAAAAAATAAAAACAGAGCTATCTGCTCTGTTTTTATTTAAGACCATATTTTTTTCTGAATTTATCAACTCTACCTGTTTCGTCAACAAATCTACTTTTACCAGTATAAAAAGGATGGCAATTTGAACATACTGCTACTTTCAAAGTATCTCCTTTTGAATATGTTGATTTTGTTTCAAAACTATTACCGCAAGAACACTCTACTGTAATTAGTTTATAATCTGGATGTATTCCTTCTCTCACTTTTTTTCACCTCACCTTAATTTAAAATACGTATTATTTTATCATATTTATCTTAAATTTTCAAGATATTTTTAATATTTTTCCAATCTTTTTCTTTCTTTCCCTAAAACAGTGTTTCTTCCATGCCCAGACATAATAATTAATTCATCTTTAAATATTAATATTTTTTTTATACTATCTTTTAGTTGCATAAAATTTCCAGTTGGAAAGTCCGTTCTTCCTATTGCATTTTCAAATATAAAATCCCCTACAAACATTATATTTTCACTTTTAAAATAATAAGATTTACTTCCAATTGTATGTCCAGGTGTATTTATTACTAAAAAATTATCAATTTCATCATTTTCTTTCACTTTTATTAAATTCAATTTATTTATATCAAACTTCAATTTTTCATTTAACATTTCTGATAAATTTAATTTTTCATTTTCTAAAAAATTTATTTCTTCTTCTCCAATTACTATTTCCACATTTTCAAAATAATTTAAAAAAATTTTCAAACCCATAATATGATCAAAATGACCATGTGTTAATAAAATTCTTTTTAATTGCATTTTATTCATGTTCATATATTTTATTATATTTTCAACTTCATAACTTCCAGGATCAATTATTGTAACCTCATTGCCATTTGTCAACATATAACAATTTGACTGAAATTTTCCTAATATAAATTTCTCTATTTTCATTATTTACCTCATTATCTTATACATTAAATAAGAATTCCATCAAATCTCCATCTTGCACTACGTATTCTTTTCCTTCAATCCTTAATCCACCTGCTTCTTGAGAACCTTTCCAACCGTTATATTTTATAAAGTCATCAAAAGATACAACTTTAGCTCTTATAAAACCTTTTTCAAAATCTGTATGAATTTCACTAGCAGCTTTAGGTGCTGTAGCTCCTATTTTTATTGTCCAAGCTCTAACTTCTTTTACTCCAGCTGTAAAATACGTTTGCAGATTTAAAAGTTTATATCCTGCTCTTATTAATCTATTCAAACCAGGCTCTTCTATTCCTATCTCTTCTAAAAACATCTCTTTATCTTCATCATCTAATTCAGAAAGCTCTGCTTCCACTTTAGCAGATACTATTACAACTTCTGCATTTTGTGTGTCTGCATATTCTTTCACTTTATCTACATACTTATTACCACTATTTATCTCTTCTTCTGATACATTTGCTGCAAACATCATTGGTTTTATTGTTAAAAATTGATATTGTTTTACTAATGCCATCTCTTCTTCATTTAAATTCAAAGTTCTTATTAAATTAAATTCTTCTAAATGCTCTTTTATTTTTGTCAATACAGTAATTAAATTTTTAGATTCTTTATTACCACTTTTAGCTAATTTTGAATTTTTTACTATTCCTCTTTCAACAATTTCTAAATCAGACAAAATAAGTTCTCCATTTATAGTTTCAATATCTCTAATCGGATCAATAGCTCCATCTACGTGAGTTATATTTTCATCTTCAAAACATCTTACAACTTGACAAATTGCAGCTGTATTTCTTATATTAGATAAAAATTGATTCCCCAATCCTTCTCCTTTAGAAGCACCTTTTACCAATCCTGCTATATCTACAAATTCGACAGTTGCAGCCTGTATTCTCTGTGGATTTATTATTTTAGCTAGCTCTTCCAATCTCCTATCAGGCACTGTTACCATACCTACATTTGGTTCTATTGTACAAAAAGGATAATTTGCAGCTTCTGCAGCTCCAGCTTTTGTTATTGCATTAAAAAGTGTTGATTTGCCTACATTTGGTAACCCTACTATTCCTATTCCTATCATTACCTACAGCTCCTTCTAAAATTTATATACTCTGTTTAAGAGACATAATTTTAACACAAATATTCTTTTTTTTCAAGAAACTATTTCAAGGTAACTATAACTTCATCTTTTATATGATTATCTGAATAAAAAGGTTTATTGCTCCAATTAAATACAACTATCAGAAATAAACATATCAGAAATATATAAAACAAAATTTTATCACTTATTTTCATCTTAATCATCTCCTCGATTATACGCTTAGAAACAGATTAAAAATTACATTCCCATTTTGTTTTAAAATACGCAAGATTCAAGCATTTTTATAACAAAATATTAAAGAATTGCTTTTTAAATATTCTTTAAGCGTTTTTATAAACAATATATATTTCTTTTTAAATGTTCTTTATTTTAAATTCATCAATTAAATTAACTTCTTTAAATAGTTTTAATATATTAATATTTAATTTTTCCAAACATATTTTAATACCTCTTTTTTTATATTCTCTTTTCATTTTTAAAAAAAGCAATACACCTGATAAATCTATATAACCTACATTTGACATATCTATTTTTAAAATATCAGTATATTTTTCTAAACTATTATATTTTAACTTTTTTTCATATTCCATTATATTAAATAACTGTATATCTCCTTGTAGAATTATTTTATTAATCATTTATATCACCTCCAAAATAACAATTCCTAATTACAACAATATATTACTACATAATACTTTTTTATTCTGTAATTCGTATCACAAAAAAAAGAAAGAGTTTATTAACTCTCTCTTTTTAAAGCTTTATGTGCTATATCTTTTCTATAAAATTTATTTTCAAAATTTATACTATCTATTTTATTATAAATATCATCTACTGCAGCTTTTATATTATCTTTTATCGAAACTACATCCAGCACTCTTCCTCCATTAGTTGTAACTTTCCCATTTTCATCTTTAGTCCCTGCATGAAATACTAAAAGTCCATTTTCTTCTGCTTCTTTTATCCCAGTAATCAATTTCTCTTTTTCATATTTTCCAGGATATCCTCCAGATGCCATTACTACACATACAGCTACTCTATCATCCCACTCCAATTTTATTTTATCCAATTTTTCTTCAGCTACTGCTTCAAAAACTTCAAATAAATCAGTTTTTAATCTTGGTAATACCACTTGTGTTTCTGGATCTCCAAACCTAACATTAAATTCAACAACCTTCACTTCTTTTCCAGATATCATAAGTCCAGCATATAATACACCTTTATACTTTATTCCCTCCTCTTTTAATCCCTTTATCATTGGAACTAAAATATCATTATAAACCATTTTATAAACTTCGTCAGTTACAACAGGAGCAGGCGAATATGTCCCCATTCCACCAGTATTCGGTCCTTTATCTCCATCATATATTCTTTTGTGATCTTGAGATGATACCATAGGATATATAGTTTTCCCATCTGTAAAAGCAAGAATACTAGCCTCTTCTCCATCCATATATTCTTCTATAACCACTTTTGCTCCTGATTCTCCAAATATTTTATCTAACATAATATCTTTTAATGCATTTATTGCATCATCTATATTAAATGCAACTGTAACTCCTTTCCCTGCAGCTAATCCATCTGCTTTTATTACAATAGGAACTCCTTTATTTTTTAAATATTTCAAAGCTTCTTCATATTCTGTAAAAGTCTCATAGTCTGCTGTTGGTATTTTATATTTCTTCATTATCTTTTTTGCAAAATCTTTACTACCTTCTAATTCTGCTGCCTCCTTTGAAGGACCAAATATCTTTAGACCATCTTTTCCAAATTCATCTACAATCCCTAAAGTTAAAGGTATTTCAGGCCCTACAACTGTCAAATCAATCTTATTATTTACTGCAAATTTTTTCAATTCTACAATATTATCTACACTAATATCTATATTTTCTCCATAATTCAAAGTCCCACCATTACCAGGGGCAATATAAATTTTGGAAACTTTATTTGAATTAAATAATTTCCAACAAATTGCCGATTCTCTACCACCATTTCCTATAACTAATACTTTCATCCGTTCAACTCCTTATTATTTGTTTTATTATTATTATTATTAAAAAATAAAATCTGAACCACTATATAATTTCACTACTATAGTAATACATTTCTTTATGTTTTGTCAATAGTTTTAATAAAAAAATAAGCTACGCTTCATAATGTAAAGCATAAATGTTTTTCAAAATTTTTGGCTTCTGAAAAATTTCGCTTTGAAAAATTGCATATTTCAAAAAAACGGCGTAGCTTATTTTCTGAATAAATTTATACTTTTCTAGTAAAGAAAAAAAAGAGAAGCTAAAAAGCTTCTCTTCAAAAATCAAATATATGATTATTTTATTATTGTATTTCTAACTTCTAATTTATAATTGTCTCCATCAATTAATTTTATTTTTTTGATGTAATCAGCAACTAAATCAGCTAATACATATCCTGTATCCATTCTATTTTGACCTACAGTTAATGTTTTATATCCATCTCCACCATTAGCCATATAATCATTTGCTGCTACAGAGTACATTTTATTTAATTCTAAAGCTTCTCCATTTACTTTTACATTTTCAACTTTTCCTTTGTTATTTGTCCAAGTAAGTCCAGCTGTATGTAAATGAGCTCCAATAGTTTCAGGTAATCCTGCTGCATAATTTAATACAGCCATTACTTCTTTTCCTGTCATATTCATTTTAAATACAGTGTTTCCAAAAGGTAATACTGTCAATACATCTCTATATGATATTTTTCCAGGATTAATATCAGCTCTTATTCCACCACCGTTTTGCAATGCAATATCAGCTTTTGTAAAATCTTTTATTGAATCTGTAATAATTTCTGCTAAAAGATTGTCTTTAGTTTCTGCAGTTCCATGAGAAAGAAGTATTTTTGTTTCTCCTATAGGTTTGTTTAACCCTTTTCCAGCTTCTGCTTTATATTTATCTAACATATCTTTTACAGCTTTATCTTCAGGTATTACATCTCCAATTGGATAATATTTATATTTTTTTATTTTTTTACCATCTTTTTCAACATAATATTTTTCTCTTTTTTTGAAGTTTATTTTTATTAATTTACCATTATAACTTACAATTTTTTTATTTTCTATATCCAAATCTAATCTTCCTAAAAATTTACCCCAAGAAGACGCTTGTACAATTATGCTTCCATTTACCTCAACTGGTTTATCTAATTCAGTATGAGTATGTCCATCAACAATAACTATTCCTGAAACAGCTTGTGCCAATTGTCTACTTCCTGCATATTTCTCTCTTTTATCTGTAAAATATCCTAAATGAGATAAAACTATTATTAAATCAGGATTATATGTTCTTTCTAATAAAGCTTTATATCTTTTTACATATTGAATTGGATCTCTAAAATCTAAATCTCCTACATGTTTAGGATTTCCAATCTCTTCTGTAGATTGAGTTGTTACTCCAATAACAGCAACTTTTAAATTTCCAACTTTCATTGTTGTATATGGTTGAAAATATGGTAATATATCTCCTTTTTTAAATATATTACAAGATAAAAATGGAAAATCTGCCCATTTCATTTGTTTTTTTAATACATCTCTTGTATGATCAAATTCATGATTCCCTATTGCTACTGCATTTAGTCCCATCATATTTAAAGCTTCAATATCTGGTTTTGCGTTTAATAAATCTGATTCAGGCATTCCTGTATTTATATCTCCTGCATGTAAAAATAAAGTATTTGGATTTTCTTTTTTTATCTCTTTTACTTTTGTAGCTATAGCTGCAAATCCACCTATATTCGGCATAGGATAACTAAAATATGGCCATGCATGACCATGCGTGTCATTAAGATGAAGAATTGTAATTTTCTCCGAAAATGCTCCTACTGTTACTACCAACATTGCTAATAATGCTACTAAAAATCTCTTTTTCATTGTAAAACCTCCTATATTAGTATTTTATAGTAAAAGGTTACCATCTTTTGAGCAAAAAGTCAACTTTTTATAAAATATTTTCTTCTATTTTTTTCATTAAAAAAAAGCTTTAAATCTGTTGCGTTCATTGACCTAAATCAAGTATACAATATCTATATTAATCTCTGTGTTGAAATAAGAAACAGTATATGATATAATATATTATAATATAATTTATAAGGAGGTGTTGGTAATGAAAAAGGTTGTTTTATTGTTGCTTTTATTAAGCTTTTCAGTTGTAATGAACGCTCAAGAAAACCTTTTCAAGGAAATTAAAGTAAAAAAGGCTATTCTATGTGAAAACGTCAAAGACAGAGCCCCTATTAAAGAAACAGACTCTTTTTTCAAAGGAGAGCGTGGATGGTTATTTTCTAAAATAGAAGGTACTGGAAAAAAAGATTATATTTTTCATATCTGGTATCATTATAATGAAGATAATTCAAAAAAAGTAATCGCAAAAATCAAATTAAATATAAACGGTTATCAATGGAGAACGTGGTCTAATAAATATTTAGCTCTTTCTGGAAAATGGGAAGTTGTAATTTTAGATTCTAAAGGCAATCAATTAGATTCAAAAGAATTTTATGTTTTAGAAAAGGAGAATAACAACAATGAAAAGTAGTGGTATAATTCAAGAAATCAAAGGAAACAAAGCAAAAGTATTAATGTATAAATCATCCTCTTGTGGTGGTTGTAAAACTTGTACAGAGGGTAGTAGATTTGCAGGAGAGTTTGAATTTATAATTGATGCTCCTGTAAAAAAAGATGAAGTTATATATTTCGAGTTAGATGATAATAAAATATTAAATTTAGGTTTTTTATTTTATATTTTCCCTGTTATATTTTTGTTCATAGGATATTTCATCTCTACATATTTTACAGAAAAAGAAGCTTTTAGAGTTTTGATAAGTTTTATAAGTTTCGCTGTATCTTTTTTCATAATATTTTTAATTGATAAATTCGTAGGAGAGAAATTTATCAAACAAATAAAAATCTCTGATGTATTTAAAAGTGATGAATTTTGTAAATAAGTACCCCTTTGAAAAGCACATTTTAATTTAGTTAAAAATGTATAACGATTTTAGAAAAATACTTAAATTAAAAAAGTCATAACTAAAAATAGTTATGACTTTTTTAATTTAAAACATCTTATCATAAAAAAATGCAAGGCATATAGCCTTGCATAAAATTTTTATCTTTTTGAAAATTGTGGACTTCTTCTTGCTTTCTTTCTTCCATATTTTTTTCTTTCTACCATTCTTGAATCTCTTGTTAAGAATCCTGCTTCTCTCAACACTTTTCTTAAAGTTTCATCATTTAATAATAGTGCTCTTGATATTCCATGTCTTATAGCTCCTGCTTGACCTGAAATTCCTCCACCTTTTACATTAACCAATACTTGAAATTTATTTAATGTATCTGTTAATTCTAAAGGTTGTTTAACTATCATAGATAATATTTCTCTTCCACCGAAATAATCTGCCATCTCTTTGCCATTTATAACAATCCCGCTTTCGCCAGGTATTAATCTAACTCTTGCAGTCGATGTTTTTCTTCTTCCTGTACCCCAAATTTGAATTCTTTCTGCCACTTATCTGACCTCCTTAAAGTTCTATCTTTTCAGGCTTTTGAGCCATATGAGGATGACTTGGTCCAGCAAATACTTTTAATTTTGTAAGCATTTGATTCCCCAATTTACTTTTTGGTAACATTCTCTTAACTGCCAACATAATAACTTCTTCTGGTTTCTTTGATATTACTTCTGCCAAAGTTCTATCTCTTAATCCCCCTGGATAACCACTATGGTTATAATATATTTTGTCATTTAATTTTGCACCTGTAACAACTATTTTTTCAGCATTTACAACTACTACAAAGTCTCCATTATCTACATGTGGTGTATAAGTAGGCTTCTTTTTTCCCATTAGCATCATAGCTATTTCTGTAGCCATTCTTCCTAATATTTTTCCTTCAGCATCTACTTCATACCATTTTCTATCTGTATCTTCTTTTCTAAGCATGAAAGTTTTCAATTGTTTCCCTCCTTAAATTTTCTTTGTTACGTTACGGGAACCTTTGTGGGAAAGGTCTATTAATTTTACTATATTTACTATGCTTTGTCAACCACTTTTTTTGAAAAATTAAATGAAATTCTAATATTTCAAAAATAAATTTAATAATTAGGAATGGCTTAAAAATAACATTCCCATTTTGTTATAAAATACGCAATGTTTTAAGCGTTTTTATAACAAAATATGAGAACATTATTTTTTAAACGTTCCTTAGCAACAATAAAACTAAAAATATTTATATCCTTTTAATCTAAAATCTATAATTCTTCCTAATCCTATAAACTTATCTTCAAAATATACCCTGTATTTATTGTTATTCCAATCTTCCTTTACTACAGTATTTCCATTTTTAAATAATTTCAATTCTGTTTCATTCTCCAATGTTAAATTTTCAAATTCTGAAAATGCTTCCTCTACATCAACTACAAATCCAAAATCATTATATAAAGCCATATCTTCTATCTTTGATAATGTAAAACTATTCTCAACTAAATATTCTCCTACGCTACTCCTTTGTAGCTCTGTCATTGTCCCATAACAGCCTAATTTTTCCCCTATATCATATATTAAAGTTCTAATATATGTCCCTTTTGATACTTTTGTCTCTATCATTACTTTTTTATCTTCAAATTTCAATAATTTTATATAGTCTATTTTTATTTTTCTAGCTTCTCTCTCAACTTCAATATTTTGTCTAGCTAATTCATATAATTTTTTACCATTTATTTTTATTGCAGAATACATTGGCGGCACTTGCAACTGTTCTCCAACAAATTCAGATAATACTTTTTCTAATTTTTCTTTTTTTATTTCAAAATTATCAACTTTTTTTATTATTTTTCCTTCTGTATCATAAGTATCTGTAGCATATCCTAATTCAAATTCTGCCCTATATACCTTTTCTTTTGCTTCTATATCTGATACTAATTTTGTTGCTTTACCAACACATACTACCAATACTCCTGTTGCCAATGGATCAAGTGTTCCTGTGTGTCCAATTTTTTTTTCATTTAATAATTTTCTTAATTTTCTTATTACATCAAATGATGTTATCCCTTTAGGTTTATTTACATTAATTATCCCTATCATAATTTTTCTATTATCCTCTTTCTATTTTCAAATCTCAAATATTCTGAATATCCAAAACTTTTTGCATATTCAGATGCTTGTTTTATATAATTTCCAGCATCTTCAGGTTTATGAGCATCCGAAGATAATATTATTGGCAAATCATATCTCTTTGCCATTTTCATAAATTCATTATATGGAGAAATCTCTTTTATTGGGTATCTATATAATGTTCCTGTATTTACATCTACTGCCATATTGCTATTTTTTAATGCTAAAACTGCTCTTTCTATTAATTCTCTCATATCCTCTTTTGGAAAATACCCATACATCCTTAAATTAAATGGATGTCCCAATATATCATATAATCCGCTTTTTGCCACTTTCTCTATCTCTTCAACATATTTTTCATAAACATTATATATATCTTTATTATCCCACTCTTTTTTTATTTGACTACTATCATAAGCCCATCCTTCTATAAAATGTATAGAAGTAATTAAATAATCGAAATTATATTTATCTAATATTTTTTTTACTCTATTTTGATTTTGAAAATTACAAATTTCCATTCCAAATTTTACTGGGTATCCTTTTCCTTTTAGTTCATTTATAAATTTTTCATAATCAGATATATAACATTTAAATTTATTTGTTTTCAACCATTTTTTTTGAAATTCTCCAATAAAACTATCATCTAATATCAAATCTTCATAATAAAGCTCTTCAAACTCTTTAAATCCATGACTATGTTCAGAAATCCCAAGTTCTGATACACCTCTTTTTTTAGCTGCATCAAAAAAACCTTTTACCCATTCTTCATCATAACTTCCATATTCAAAATGCATATGATAATCTGCTAACATAATTTATACACCTCTTTTTATTATTTCCAATACTTTTTTATAAACAATCCAGCTATTCTTATATTCAAATTGTATTGGGTAAATCTCTACTCCACTTTTCAATGCTCTATAAAAATTTTCTGCAAATTCTACATCAGTCTCCCAATTAGGCATAAATTTTTCTGCTTTAGATAATACAAAAATATACAAGCCTGCTCTTTCACCTTTTTCTTTTAATTCCATTAATTCTTTTAAATGTTTTACTCCACGTTTTGTTGGAGCATCAGGAAATATTGCTATTTCATCTCTACTTAAAGTACAACCTTTTACTTCTATCCAAATATTTTTATTATCTTTTGTCACTAAATAATCTAATCTACTGTTTTTATACTTTACTTCTGCTCTTATTGTATCTAATTTTCCTAATTGATTTAGATTATTTATTAATAATTTATCTCCAATTTTTCTATGATATGCAGAATTTATCAATATCCATTCTTCATCTTTTTTAGCTGCAATAACATCCCAATTTGTTTTTCTATTGGGGTTAGCAGCTCTTTTTATTAATACTTTGTTACCTTTATATAAAAGTTCTTCTAATCTTCCTGGGTCATGAACGTGCACTAATTCTATTTTATCACCTAATTTAACTTCTGCTAAATATCTATTTGGTCTTGATAAAAACTCTCCTTCTTCATCCCAATCTATTTTTAAAATTCTCATAGTTTTTCCCCTCAATTATTCACTCAATAATGGTACTGTTAATGAACCATATGGCATAACTAATATTTTTGAATCTTTTCCTTTTTTTTCTAATGCTTTTTCTATTGCTTCATCTAAATTTTTAAATGGTTTTATATGAACTGCTTTTATCTCTTTTTCAGGTAATTCTGTTACTCCCCAAGTTTCAGCCCACATATTTATTTCTGCCATTTTACCTGCTTTATGATATCCTAATTTATAATCTTTTTTTATTTTATCTAGCACCTCTTTTGGCGTTCCACAAGAAGCCATTAAATCAAAAAAAGTTTTACCTCCAATTCCCATTCTACATTGAGATACAAAAATTAAAATTCCATTTTCTTTTAATGCTAATTTTCCATTATCTATTGCTTTTTGAGATTGATATAAATCTATATCCATTGGATAAGGCGCTGCTGAAATAACAATATCCGCCTTTTCTTTAATTTCCACACAAAATACTTCATTTGCTTTATCTATTGCATTATAAAATGATTTTTCCAAATCTCCTGCTGTAAGTGCATATATATCATGTTCTCTATCTAACACTGTCATTATAGAAAATATATCTATATCTTTTAATACTTTCATTGCATCCATCATATCCTCATGAACTGGATTTCCTTTTAATGATAATGCTTTTGCAGTTGAATTTAAAGCTAATTTATGATTTTCAGTTATTGTTTCATATGATGCTACACCAGGTAAAAATCCTTTTCTTCCACCTGTATATCCTGCAAAATAGTGAGGTTCTACTGACCCTATCACTATTACTTTTTTAGCTTTAGCAACTATTTCATTTATATACATAGGAGTTCCATTTTTAGATTCTCCTAGATATATCATTTCATCTTTTTTAGAATCATGAGCCCATATTTTATCTGTTCCTTTTAATTCTCCATATATATCTTTTCCAAAAATAAATTCATATTCTTCATCGTTTGGAGCTCTATGTGCTCCTGTGGCAATTATAAATTGAAAGTTTTTACTCCTTAATTTAGGAAATATCTCTTTTAAAACTTTTATTGTTGGAGTTGGTCTTGTGCCATCATTTACAATTATAACTATTTTTTCATTTGAATCTATAAATTCGTTAAATTTTTCTTTATTTAACACTTCTTTTATTTGTTTTGTAGAATTAGTTTTTTCTACACTATTTGGATATAATATTTCTAATAAATTTTCCTCAGAAATATTCACTTCTAAATTATCTTTTCCATATGGTATCTTTACTTTCATTCTTTATTTCTCCTCCATAAATTTTTTGAAATTTATTTATTCTCTATTTAGGAACGGCTTAAAAATAACCTTATAATTTTGTTTTAAAATACGCAACAATTCAAGCGTTTTTATAACAAAATATAAAAAAATATTTTTTAACTATTCTTCAACTTATTTTTTTCTTTTTCAACATACATTTTTTCATCTGCCTTTTTTACAAAATCATCTATAACTGTATTTTCTTCATATTCTACAATTCCATGACTTGCAGTAACTTCAAACTTTAAATCTTTAGAATATTCTTCAAATTTTTCTTTAATTCTATCCCAAATAAATTCTGCTTGTTTTACATTACATTTATCAAATATAATTAAAAATTCATCTCCACCTATTCTACATAAAATATCTGAATCTCTCTTTACAGAAATTATTGCTTCTGCTACAGTTTGAATTAATATATCTCCATTTGAATGCCCAAAATTATCATTTACATACTTCAATCTATTTACATCTACAAAACATATTGATAAATCATTCTTATAACGATTAGCCTCTTTCATTTTTTGATTTAAAATATCTAAACCAATTCTTCTATTAAAAAGTCCTGTTAAGCTATCATAGTTGGCAAATATTTCTAACTGTTTTTCCATTTTCTTCCTATCTGAAATATTTATTGCAGTAATTAATATTTCATAGCTTTCTTCTTCCTCTATTATTGCATTAGATATAGATATCAACAAATATTTTTCTTTCATAAATCTATCATATACTTTTACTTCTAAATCTTTTACCTCATCGCCTAAAAATATGGTTTCAAAATTTTCTAAAAATTTTTCTTTATTGCCATCTGCAATTATTTCAACAAAATTTTCTCCAATAATATCTTTTTTCTCATAATGAAGAGTTTCTTCAAACATTTTATTCACATCTAAAATATCCAAACTTTCTGAAATTAACATATGTATTGCACTATTTTCTTCATATAAAAGTTTATACTTCTCTTTTTCTCTCTCCAATGTTTTTTGATATTTTTTAGTCTCTGTGATATCTATACCTACTATCCATATTTTCCATCCTTTTATATGAATGTGCGACATATTTATTACTTTTAAACTTCTTATAGTTCCATCTTTAGTTATTATTTCTCCACTTATGCTATCTTCTGCTTTTCCATTTTCCATATAGTCTAAAATTCTTTCTTTTTTATCTTTATCCTTTTTAGCTAATTTTTCAATTAGTTTTTCTAGTGTACTTATATCCTCTCTATCATAACCAAATTTTTCTTTACACATTTTATTCCACATTACAATATTATGTTTTTCATCTACAGCACCAATATATATTGGCAAATTATATATTATTCTTTCCAGTTCATCTTGCTTTTCTTGATTTTCTTCTGTTATTTTTCTAATAGTATCTAAAAGTCTGTTTAAATTATTTTTTATACTTGATACTTCATCATTACCATTAACATCTATATTTAAAAAGAACTCTTTTTCTTTTACCAAATATTTCAATCTGTTATCTAAAGTGTCTATTCTTTTTAAAACTTTTTTATCAATAATAAGAATTATTATTATTTCAATAAGCACTATTAATAAAAAAAATATTATTTCAACTGTTTTCAATATCTTTTTTATTGAATTATAATAATTTCTATATTTATCCAATATTATTTTTTCTTTTAATTTTTCAGAAGAAAAGTATCCTGTTATAGTTTTATCACCTATTTTTGTTATTTTAATTCCTTCATTTTTATAGTTTCCTTTTTTTATAATAATATTAATCTCATTTAAATTAGAATATTTCTTTATTATATCATCATTTAAAATATTTTCTTTTATTTGAACTGCCATAATATTATATTCTTGGGTTTCTATTTTTGTTACTTTTTTTAATAAAACATTATTAAATATAAATGTAAATAAGAATATAAACATTAATATAAATAACTCTGATATAATGACTTTATTTCTTATTGTCATTTCAATCACCCCTTTTAATTTATACCAGATATAAAGAAAGAGCCTTAGGCTCTCTCTTCATATCTCAATCACTCTATATTAGTATCTCTTAATATTTTGGCTGCTTTTTCTGGTAATTCTGGATTAATATAAAATCCACTTCCCCACTCAAATCCTGCTACTTTTGTTAATTTAGGCATTATTTCTATATGCCAATGATAATAATGTTGACCTTCTCCATTTATAGGAAGTGTATGTATCACAAAATTATATGCCGGATCACCTAATGCACCCTTTATCCTTTTTAATACATTTTTTAATATAACAGCTAAATTCATAACCTCTTTCTTTGTTATATTTTCAAAATTAGATGAATGTTTTTTAGGTAATATCCACGTTTCGTATGGAAATCTTCCTGCAAAAAATACAAATGCTATAAAATTATCATTTTCTTCTACTATTCTCTCTTTATCAGCAAGCTCCTGTGTTACAATATCACAAAATACACATCTATCTCTAAATTCATAATAATGCCTTGCTCCAGAAATCTCTTCCTCTACTCTTTTTGGCACAACTGGAGTTGCTATTAATTGCGAATGAGAATGCTCTAGTGATGCCCCTGCATCTTTTCCATAATTTTTAAATATCAATACATATTTCATTCTCGCATCTTCTTGAAGAGTCATATATCTATCTCTATAAGCCCAAATTACTTTTTCTACTTCATTATACTCAAGATCAGAAATACACTTATGATGTTTCGGTGTTTCAACTATTATTTCATGATGCCCCACACCATTCATTTTATCATAAATTCCAACACCTTTTTTCCCTATTTCCGATTCATCTTGTAATGCTGGATATTTATTTTCTAATACTCTAACCCACCATCCTGGTGAATTTGGTTTTCTGCCAGGTATTTTTTCATATGCCAACAATTCATCTCCAGATGTTTTTTCTTTTCCCTCACAAAATGGACATTTTCCACTTTCTTCTTCTAAATCAACCTTTACTTCTTCATCTTTATCTTTTCTATAATCACTTGGTCTTTTTGAACGCTCAGGTGCAAATATAACCCATCGTTTACTAACAGGATCTTTTCTTAGCTCTGACATTTTAGTCACCCTCTTTTAATTTTTTTCAAATAATTCACTTAGAGATTCATTATTATATACTCTTCTTATAGCTTCTGACAATAATAGATCAACTGATAAAACCTTTATTTTATCCAATTTTTTATCATCAGGAAGCTCTATAGAATTCGTTACAATAATCTCTTTTACTCTTGATTCTTTTAATCTCTCAATTGCAGGACCAGAAAATACAGGATGAGTACAACAAGCATACGCTTCTATTGCTCCTCTATCCAAAATTGCATCTACTCCACTTGTTATTGTTCCTGCTGTGTCTATCATATCATCTATAAAAATAGCTATTTTCCCTTCTACTTTCCCTATTACATTCATAACTTCAGCTACATTAGGTTTTGGCCTTCTTTTATCAATTATAGCTATTCCAGATCCTAACCATTCTGATAAAGCTCTAGCTCTCTTCACGCCCCCAACATCTGGTGACACAACTATAACTTTATCTCCTGAAAGTCCTTTATCTAAAAAATATTTAGCAAGTATCGGCATTGCTTCTATATGGTCTGCTGGAATATCAAAAAATCCTTGTATTTGATTTGCATGTAAATCCATAGCCATAATTCTATCTGCACCTGCTGAAGTTAAAAGATTAGCAACTAATTTTGATGTGATTGGTTCTCTTGGCTTTGATTTTCTATCTTGTCTTGCATATCCATAATATGGAATAACAGCAACAATAGATTTAGCTGAAGCTCTTTTTAACGCATCAATAAAAATTAATAATTCCATTAAATTTTCATTAACAGGATTTGATGTAGGTTGGACAACAAAAACTGTATCTCCTCTAACTGTTTCAACTAACCTTACATAAGTTTCACCATCTTTAAAGTTTACTATTTTAGCATTTCCTAAAGGTAGACCTAAATTTGATGCAATTTTTTTTGCTAAACTTACATTTGACGTTCCAGAAAATATTTTCAATTTTTCTCCTCCTAAAAGTTTTTATAGTTAATAAAAGTAAATACTTTTTATAAAAAAATAAGCTACGCTTCATCTGGTAAAACATAAATATTTTTCTAAATTTTTGGCTTCTTAAAAATTCCACCTTGAAAAATCGCATGTTTTAAAAAAATGACGCAGATTCTTTTCTAAATAAAATTTATACTTTCCTATTAAATAAAACAGTTATATTATACTATATTTATTATACAAGATTTTGCTAATTTTGTCCATTTATTTAATTTTTTTAAAACAAAAAAAGAAGCATAGCTTCTTTTTGTTTTAAAAAATTAATTTAAAAATTTCAAATAGTACCATTGTTAACCCTGCAGCAAAAGGTATTGTTATCAACCAAGATGCTACTATATCTTTTACAATAGCCATATTTAAAGCTGCAACCCCTCTACCAAGTGCTACTCCAATAACTGCCCCAATTAATGTATGTGTTGTTGATATAGGTAATCCCATTCGAGAAGCAACTAATACTGTTGTTGCTGCACCAAATTCTGCTGAAAATCCTCTTGTTGGAGTTAATTCAGTTATTTTTTCTCCTATAGTCCCTATTACTTTATAACCCATAGTTGCTACACCAACGACAATTCCTACTCCACCTAATGCTAATACCCACATTGGAACCGCTGCTGTTGTTGCAATAGATCCCGTTTTCACTACTGCCACAATCCCTGCTAAAGGTCCAATAGCATTTGCTACATCGTTTGCTCCATGCGCAAACGCTACATAACAAGCTGTTATTATTTGTAAATATCTAAATATTCCTTCTACTGATTTATATTCATCTCCTTTTGAATGTACATTTCTAAGTAAAACAAAAGATATTATATATATAACTATCGCTACTCCTGTTCCAATCAAAGAAGCTTCTCCAAAACTTAAATCTAAATGTAAATTTTTTAACCCTTTAAAAACTAATGATAAAGTCAATATAAAACCAGTCATTCCAACAAACAAAGGAGCTATTTTTTTCGCTCTTTCTACTGGCTTATCTTTTTCTAAAATAGTTCTTTCTATTATTTTAAAAACTATAAGAGCAATTATTCCTCCCATTAATGGAGAAACTACCCAACTCAAAACTATATTCCCAATTTTACTCCAATGAACTGCTCCTATCCCTTTTGACACTATCCCAAATCCTACAACAGAACCAACTATTGAATGTGTTGTTGAAACAGGAAGTCCAAAATGAGTTGCTAAATTTAGCCATAATCCTGCTGCTAATAATGCTGCCAGCATCCCAATTACAAATATCTTAGGATCAGTAAATACATCTGGTGATACTATTCCTTTTCTTACTGTATTCGTTACATTCGATCCTGCCAATACTGCACCTAAAAACTCAAAAATCGCTGCTATAATAACTGCCTGTTTCAATGTAATTGCTTTTGACCCAACTGATGTTCCCATGGCATTAGCTACATCATTCGCTCCAATATTCCATGCCATATAAAATCCAACAATTAATGCTATTCCTAAAATGATTGTCATGCTTGACATAATGTAAAATTCCTCCTATTTTTTTTTAGAAATCTTTTTTATAATCTATTCCATAATTTGCAGAAAAAATAAAATCTGCAAAATAAAACAATTAATTTAATATCAGTCTAAATCTATTACTTAATTTTTCTGATATATTAGCCAAATCTCCCATTACTTTTATTATTCTCATCCACATATAAATTGCAACTGGCGACTCTTTCCCTTCAAGTGCAAGTAATTTTCTTGTAAAATCTAACCCAACATCATCAGCTAAACTTTCTTTTCTTTCTAAATGTTTTAATATTTTTACAACTCTCTCAACCTCTGGACCTTTAAATCCAACTTCAAACAGATTATTTATTTCTTTTATAGTTTTAATTCCATCTTTTGCAGCTTTTAATATAGCTTCTGTTAATTTTTTATAATCCTCTACTAACTCTTTAGGAATTTCCATCTTTCTAAGTGAAAATAATTTTGCTATATCTTCCGATACATCTGCAATCCCATCTTGAGCTGTTAATATCGATAAAATTTCTCCTTTATCAATTGGTAATAACAAATTTTTTGACAAAGTAACCCTAAGTTCATCTTTTACCACATCAGCTTCATGTTCGTACTTATAAATTTTTTCCGATACTTCTGAAATTTGATCACTCTTTCCTTCACCTACAAGTTTAAGTAATTTTTCTAATTCATCCAAACATAATTCAACTTTTTCGATATGCTCTACCATCCCTGTAAATGGCGATTTAGCAAAGATGCTTTGAAATTTTATCATTTAATTACCTCCTTCTATTTTCATAATATTAAGTATAGCATATTTTACAAATTTTTAAAATTATTTTTACATTTTTTTTACATTAAAATTTATCTTTTTAAGTTTTTTAGTCGATAATAAAAGTACAAATACAATTAGGAGGTGTTTCCAATGAATTTAGATGAATCGAATTTTTTACAAATCTTTTTAATTAAAGAAAGTTCTTTAGACACAGAAAATTGGATTTTGACCTATAGTTCAAAATTTAGAGAAATTGTAGAAGGGGGTGTTTCCAAAATTGAGGATATTAAATTTTTTCTTTATAACAATTAAATATATAAAATTATAAAAAGGTGAGTTTAACTATTAAAAAATAGATAAAATCACCTTTTTATATTATAAACTTTTTTTTGATACTTCTACTAATTTAGCAAACTCTTCTGCATTAGATACTGCAAGCTCTGCTAGAACCTTTCTATTTAATTCAATTCCTGCTTTTTTCAAACCATACATAAATTTACTATATGATAATCCACTTAATCTTGCTGCTGCGTTTATTCTAATTACCCATAATTCTCTCATTTTTCTTTTTCTTTGTGCTCTATCTCTTGTAGAAAAAGCCATTGCTCTCATTACAGCTTGTTTTGCTTGTTTAAAATTAGTACCAGATGCACCTCTAAATCCTTTTGCTTCATCTAAAACTTTTTTATGGTTTTGTCTTCTTACTTTTCCAGTTTTAACTCTAGCCATCTATATCCCTCCTAACTATTTCTTATATTTATCTTCCTTCTCCAGTTGGCAATAATTTTTTAATCTTTCTTGCTTTTCCAGGTTCTACTACCATGTCACCTCTTAATTTGTTCTTTCTCTTTTTTGATTTTTTAGTCATTATGTGATTTGTTCCCGAATGTTTTACTACAAATTTCCCAGTTCCTGTTACTTTAACTCTTTTTTTTGTTCCTCTATGAGTTTTCATTTTAGGCATAATATATCCTCCTTCCAAGATTTTATTTTTTTGGTGTTAATATCAAAAATTTTTGATTTTCTTTTGAGCCAAATTTTCTTTCTACAGTAGCTATTTCTTCAAATTGTTTAGCTACTTTTTCTAATAATTTTATACCAATTTCAGCATGCATTCTTTCTCTTCCAAAAAGCATTAAACTTACTTTTACTTTATTCCCCTTATTTAAAAATTTTAATATTTTATTGCTTTTAACTTCAAGATCATGAGTATCTATTCTTGGTTTAAATTTTATCTCTTTTACTACAATTACTTTTTGATTTTTTTTAGCATCTTTTTCTCTTTTTCCTTTTTCATACTTAAATTTTCCATAATCCATTATTTTACATACTGTTGGATTTGCATTTGGAGATATCTCCACCAAATCTAATTCCGCTTCTTGTGCTATTTTCAAAGCTTCTCTTGTTGAAACTACCCCTAATTGATTACCATCTGCTCCTATTAACCTAACTTCTTTTTTTGTGATTCTTTCGTTTATTCTTGCATCTTGACTAATATTAAAACACCTCCCTAAAAATTCAAAAATAGCAGAGCGTACTTAGCCCTGCTACTTATCAAGTCAATTATAAATTACTTTTTCGTTAACCCTATTAAGCTAAAATTTTATAATGCCAATAAGGTGAGAAACAAGGCCGTTTCTTCTTTATTAAATATCTACTATTCATTTTTATATATTATACATAATATTATACAATAAGTCAATCATTTTTTTATGGTGCGCCCAGGGGGAATCGAACCTCCAACCCCTTGATTCGTAGTCAAGTACTCTATCCAATTGAGCCATGAGCGCATAAAAGAAAAATAAGCTACGCTTCATATGGTAAAACATAAATGTTTTTCTAAAGTTTTGGATTTTAAAAAATTCCATCTTGAAAAATCGCATATTTCAAAAAAACGGCATATCTTATTTTCTGAATAAATTTATACTTTTATAATTAATAAAAAAATAAGCAGGTAAAGTACCTACTTTAAAGTTACTAAAATTATGGCGGAGAAAGAGGGATTTGAACCCTCGATCCAGGTTTAAGCCCAGATACTCCCTTAGCAGGGGAGCGCGTTCAACCGCTCTGCCATTTCTCCATATATAAATCTCAAAAATAAAAAAGTGGCGGAGGAACTGGGATTCGAACCCAGACACCTTTCGGTTTCGCCGGTTTTCAAGACCGGTCCCTTAGCCATTCGGACATCCCTCCATCGCGAGAAGTATATTACCATATCTTTATTAATTTGTCAACAACTTTTTTTATTTACTAAAAAAATAGGTTACAGTTCAGGTGTCAATGTTATTTAGTTAAGGATTTTATAAAAACTCTACTCCTCCCTTGTTGTCGGTTTCTCTTATCTAGGAGAAACCTATAGCGTGGATATTTGGCTTTTTTAATACTTTTTTCCCAATATTCTGCACTTTAATTTTTTCTTATCTAGGGTCTTTAAAAAAATTAATGAGTCATTTGTTTGAAAAATAAAGTTCTTCTATCTTATCATTTTTAAGTCATTTATAAATTACCATTTACTTTCAATTTCATCTTTTAATTCATTTAAATTAATTTTTAAAATTTTAGCTTCTTTAATAACTTCATTTAATTTCTCATTACAAAATTTTTCTTTTTTATCTCTTAATATTTTTTCTACTACTCCATCACATACAATATTTCCTATTCCTCTTTTATTTTCTAAAATTTTCTTTTGTTGTAAGTCTTTCAAAGCATTCATTATTGTATTTGGATTAACTCCAAATTCTAATGCAAAATTTCTTATACTTGGAATTTTATCTCCCTCTTTCCAAACACCTGACAAAATATTATCTATTATTATACTTTTTATTTGTTCATAAATTGGGACCTTTTTCTTAAACATTTCCCTACCCCTTTATGTTTTGTCTTTTAGATATAAAATATAAAATTGTTCCTAATAAAATAAAATTTATACTAAATACTATTAATGTTTGATTCATTCCATAAATACCTTTATAACTGAAAAAATATTGCAACTTCTTAATAAAAATATTTTCTAAAATAGTTGTTATCCATAAAAATGCAAAATTATATATTGTAGAATTATTTTTTTTAACAATATAATATATAATTGCATATGTAATCAGATTTAAATATATTAATCCATAATATATTACATCTATGACCTTTAATAAAGGAATTGTAAAACCATACGAATCATTTAAATCATTACCAAATATCATAATCAATAAAAAATATATTGCTGTATTTAATATTATCCAAATAAACGAATATAAATATACTGAATAAATTTTCACATCTAAATCAAATGGCAAAAGATAAAAATATCTCTTTTCTCGAATAAAATTTTTTAACATAAAAAATACTCCTGCTGAAATATTAAATATCCAGGCAATTTTAGCTCCAATAATAATAAACATATCTATCTTTGACATAGCTGTAAAATAATTAACTCTAAATACCCAATCTACAGTTATAGGATTTAAAAAGGATAATATCACAATTGCAACATATGAAAATACTCCTAATATTAATATTCTTTTATGCTCGATCTTAATATTCATCTTCAACAAACAATAAATTTGTTTTAATTTATTTTTCATAGTTATTATCCCCTTTCATCTTTATTATACTTTCTAGAAATGTTGCTATATCTATATTTTTAAAATTAATATCTGAATACTTTTTTATATTCTGTACAAGTATATACTTTTCATCAAATATTTTTCTTTCGTTAATTATATCTTCAGCCTCTATATTTTTGCTCTCTTCCTCTTTTGCCCAACCAAAATTTTGGTCTACATAATCTTTTTCCCCTTTGTACAAAATATTACCGTTATCAATAACAATAAATTCATCTAATATGTTTTCAAACTCTTCAATGTGATGAGAGGCTATCAATATAATTTTTTCTTCGTTAAAATATTCTAATATATCTCTTATAACTTCTTTTTGAGCAATTATATCTATCCCTTCTGAAACCTCATCTAAAATTAAAACTTTTGGATTTACCGCTACTGAATAATAAAACCATATTCTTTTTTTCCAACCTTTAGAAAAAGATTTTATCTTTTTCTTTTTATTAATTTTTTCTCTCTCTATAAATTCTAAAAATTTCGTCTCATTCCAATTTTCATAACACCTACCTAATATAATTAAATCTTTTACTTTAAAATCATCTTTTTCTATAACTTCTGGTAAGTAAAATATTTTTTTTAGATAATTTCTACTTCTTTTTTTTGCTTCTTCTCCATCTAACATTATATTTCCATCATAACCAACCAATAAACTTGATATCATTTTTAATAATGTTGTTTTTCCACTTCCATTTCTTCCTAAAATTCCATAAATTTTTCCTTTTTTTAATTCTAAAGATAAATTTTCATACATATTTTTTTTAAATCCATATCCAAAATTTAAATTCTCAATTTTTAACATATTTTTACCTCCTTTTCTTATTCACTGTTGCAGTATACTATAACAGTGAATACTTGTCAAACAAAAACTATGCTTATCTCTTTTCTCTTCTCCCGTGCATTTGCGTAAAGTAATAAATTTTCTTGGTGAAATTCCCGTTAAGCAGTTTCCGCTGTCTGAGCGTAGCGAGTTTGGAAACTGTAGGGAATGAGCCTAGAAAATTATTACTTGGAGCATCAGCACTTGATTTTTTGTTACTTTTTTATCAAGAAAAAAGTAAAGATTCTTTCTTTCATCATAATTAACTTAAAATTAAAATTAATAGTTTACAAGAATATAACTAGCTATATTCTTGTAAACTATTAAAAAAATTATATTTTTTCCCTTATAAGACCTTTTCTATATGCAAATAATAGATGTTTTAAAAATTCTATCTGCTTGCTGATATTTTTACCTGCATCAGTATCTCTTATTGACTGCATATCATCTGCATTTTCTAATATAACTTTTGTAGAAATTATATCTTTTTCTTCATCAATTGCAGTTTGTCTAGATGTAAAAGGTTCATGTGCCGCTATTACTAATCCTTTACTATCACAAATCAACGTATACCCTGCTATACCAGTAGTTCTTTGATAAGCCGCTGTTAGTCCACCATCTATAACTAGAAGCTTTCCTCCTGCTTTTAATGGATTTTCTCCTTTTTTAGCCTGCACAGGAACATGCCCATTAATTATATGAGCTTTTTCTGGTTCCAATCCAAACTCTTTTAAAATTTTTACAGCATATTTTTCTTCATCTCTATATTTATAATATGGATTTTTTTCCTCTTTTTTTATTTCTTTATCATCTAAAAAATAACTTTCAAATGTTGCCATTTTTTTCTTTCCAAATAAAGGAGAATTTATTCCTAACCACAAATACCACATTATAGATTTCCCATAATCTTTATCTTCATTTTCAGTTTTATTAAAATATCCATCTCTAACATATCTTTCTATTGCATTCATTAGAGCTTTTCCTTTATATTTTTCCCCTTTTAATCTCATCTCTTTAAAATTTCCATTTTCATCCATTGGTATACACCCATGATATAATAAATTAGAATTATATTTTAGATACATACTTCCATTTGAAAATAAAAATCTAACATGTTTTTGTAATTTTTCGCTATTCATAAATGATGTCTTTAATTTTTTTATAACCTCTTCCTCTTCTTCGCTTAATTTAAATACATCTTCTCTATTAATAGTAGGAAAATTCATATCTTTTAATTTATAAATTTTATCATCTATTTTTATTGTACCATTTTCAAAATTTATTTTATCTAATAACAGCCTATCTTCCATATTAAATTCTGGATATTTTTTTATTATTTTTGCTTCTAGTTTTAGCTGTATAATAGTTATAGCTTTTTGCATTTTGGATATTAATTTCATCTCTTTTTCACTATGTTCATCTTCTTTTACTATAGGTTTAAATTCTTTACAATCATCATCTCCATAGACTTCATTTGCAAGAGTGGCTAACGGGAATAGATTAATCCCGTATCCATTTTCTACTGTATCTAAATTCCCATATCTCAAGCTTACTCTTAAAGCATTTGCTATACAAGCTACTCCGCCTGAAGCTGCTCCCATCCATACAATATCATGATTACCCCACTGAATATCTACTGAATGATAATTCAGTAACAAATCCATTATTTTTTCAGCAGCAGGTCCTCTATCATATATATCTCCAATTATATGCACTCTATCTATTATTAACCTTTGAATTAATTTTGATAATGCAATTATAAAATCATCAGCTTTATCTATCTCTATTATTATTTTTATTATTTTATTAAAATATTTTTCTTTATTATTTTCTTTCTCATGTAATAATTCTTCCAATATATAGCTAAAATCTTTTGGAAGAGCTTTTCTAACCTTAGAACGAGTATATGAAGCTGATACTTTACGACAAACTTTTACCAATCTATACAAAGTTATTTTATACCACTCTTCAAGCTCTGTCTCTTCCTCTTTTATTGTATCTAATTTTTCTTCTGGATAATATATTAAAGTTGCCAAACTTTTTTTCTCACTTTTTTTCATTGATGTTCCAAATATATTTTCTATCTCTTTTTTTATCATACCTGACCCATTTCTTAAAATATGAGAAAAAGCTTCATACTCTCCATGAATATCACTTAGAAAATGTTCAGTCCCTTTTGGTAATTCTAAAATTGCACCTAAATTTATTATCTCTTTACTTGCAGCATTTATTGTTGGATAATGTTTTGATAATAATTTAAGATAATCTAATTCTCGATTTATCTCTTTTAAATTTACGTTTTTCATAGTTGCCCCCTTTTGAGAATTTTATGATATTTTAATACATAAATAATATCATATACCGCATATTATTGCAATAAATCACTATTATCACAGTGTAAGGGCAATTCATGAATTGCCCCTACAGCATTCACATCTTAAAGTTACTACTCCCCAAATTATCATTCATATCTCAAAGCCTCTATTGGATTCAAATCAGCTGCTTTTTTAGCTGGATATACTCCAAATATTATACCAATCGAGCTTGATACTGCAAATGCTATGATTAACATTTGTAAACTCAATTTTGGAGTTATTTTTAGAAAATGTGCTGCTAAAACTCCTCCTCCATATCCAAAAGCTATACCTATTCCACCTCCGATTAATGTTAAAATTACTGCTTCTATTAGAAATTGTATTAAAATATCTCTTTTTTTTGCTCCTAAAGACTTTCTAATTCCTATTTCACGCGTCCTTTCTGTTACTGTTACAAGCATTATATTCATAACACCTATTCCACCTACAAACAGTGCAATACTCGCTACAAACGTTATAAACGCTGTTATTCCAAATAATATTTTATTAAAATTATTCAAATATTTACTTACATTTTCCACAATATAAACATTTTTATTTCTATGAACTCTTTCTAATATTTTTATTGTATTTTTTGCTGATTGTGCAATATTTTTAGGATTTTTCGAACTTATTTCAAAATATTCCACAGAATTTGTTTTAAATAAAGAGTGTGCTGTTTTTATTGGAGTTATTATACTAAAAGATTCTTGTTTAAATAGAGTCATAAATTTCTCCATTGGATTTTTTATTACTCCAACTACTATATATTTTTGAATACCTCTTTCTGTTTTAACTTTTACAAATTCTCCTACTATGTTCGCTCTTCCAAAAACTTTTTTTCCTAATGTATTATCAACAACAGCCACTCTTCTCCTATTTATATTATCATCTTTATTTAATAATCTTCCATATAACAATGTAGCCTTATTCACTTTAAAATAATCACTATCAACTCCCAAAAGTTGTAAATTAGCTTTCTTTTTATTCTTCTTTTTCAAATTATTAATTACTTCTCCGCCCCAATAACCATATACAGATGATACATTTAAAATTTGGGGATTCTCTAAAATTATATTTTTATCAACCATTCTCAACAAATCTTTTTCTCTAACATTTTCATTATAATTTATATACAAAGAAAACATATTAGAACCCATTTTTGTCAATTCTCCACTTATTCCATCTTGGAATCCTCTTCCTACAGATGTTAGCATTATTACAGAACTTATCCCTATAATTATTCCAAGCATTGTAAGAAAAGATCTCATTTTATTTGCAAATACGCTTTTTATTGCTGATATTCCAGCTTCTGACAGTTTCATTTTCTCACCTCACATTATTAATATCTGATATTATTTCTCCATCTTTTACTGTTATAATTCTTTTTGTATGTTCTGCTATATCTGGCTCATGCGTTACCATTACAATAGTAACTCCTTCTGCATTTAATTTTTTAAATATTTTCATTATCTCTTCTCCAGAATGACTATCTAAATTTCCTGTAGGTTCATCTGCCAAAATCATAGCAGGTGAACTAACTAATGCTCTTGCTATAGCTACTCTTTGTTTTTGTCCACCACTTAATTCTGTTGGTTTATGTTTTACTCTGTCTACTAATCCAACTCTTTCTAATGCCTCTAATGCTAATTTTTTTCTTTTGGCTTTATGAACTTTATTGTATATAAGTGGCAATTCTACATTTTCAAAAGAATTTAGTCTATTTAATAAATTAAACGCCTGAAATACAAATCCTATTTTTTGATTTCTAATTTCTGATAATTCATTATCATTAGCTTTTTCCACTTCTAATTTATCCAAAATATAATATCCAGAAGTTGGTTTATCTAAGCAACCTAATATATTCATTAATGTAGATTTCCCTGAACCTGAAGGCCCCATAATAGATACAAATTCTCCTTTTTTCACTTGAAAATTTATATTTTTTAATGCTGAAACTTTCAATTCACCGTTTATATAATCTTTTTTTAGATTTTTTATATCAATTATCATTTTTTACACTCCCTAACTCTTTATCCAAAACTTCTACTTTCATCCCCTCTGCTATTTTTTCCTCTGGATTAACCACAACTTTATCTCCTTCATTTAATCCCTTTACAACTTCTACATAAAAATCTGATTCTACTCCTATTTTTATATCTCTTTTTTCTAATTTATTCTCTTTATCAACTACATAAACATATTTTTGTTTATCTTTTTCCATAATTGACAATATTGAAATTAACTTAGCACTCTCTTTTTTTGCTGTTATTATTTCTAAATTCACAGAATATCCAGGCTTCAAAATTTTCTTACTATTATCAAATAAAATTTCTATATTTACAATATTTTCTTTATAATCTCTATTTTTACTTTCATGTGCCAATTCAGATATTTTATAAACTTTTCCATAATACTTTTTATCATTTAATGCATCTGATTTAATAACTACTTTTTCTCCTAATTTTAATTTTGGAGCATCATATTCTGAAACTTCTGATTTTATTATAAGTTTTGATATATCGGCAATTTCCACAACCGGTTTTTCTATATTTACAATATAATTTTTTTCTGCATTTAATTTTAATATTGTCCCTGTAACTGGACTTACTGTTTTTCTTACCATTTTTTGTAATTTTTCTTTTTCCTGTTTTAATTCTAATAAAGATATATCAATAGAATTTTCTTTAATTTTTATTTGGTCTTCTCTAGTTTTAGTTTCCATTTCAAATTTATTTTTTGCATCTTCATAAATAGTTTTCAAAAATTCTATTCTACTTTGTGTATCTTTTAAATTTATATCAAATTGTTTTTGTTCTATATTATTTGAAGCTAAACTTGATTTATAATTATCTAAATTATCTTTTGTTTTTTCCAATTCCTCTTTTGCTATCATCCCATTTTTATATAATTCTTCCTTTTTCTCTACTTCATCTTCTGTTTTTTTTATATTTTTATTAATTGTTTTGGCTTCTAAATTTAATTTTTCTAATGATAATTCACTTTTTTTCATATCATTTTTTAATTGTTCAATATCATGCTTTTTATTTATCAAACTAATTTCATCTAAAGGTTTCATTAATTCTTTTAATGCTAATTTTTCATTTTCAATATTTATTCCCATTTTTTTTATAGAATATTCCAACTCTTTTCTTTTTTCTGTATCGTATATGATAATTATATTGCCTTTTTTTACGTTATCCCCTGCTTTAAAATTCACTTTTTTTATCTTTAATGGAGTACTTAAATAAATTGTTTCTTTATTTTTAACCGCAACTACACCTTTTGCCAATACTTTAGATTCTATTTTATCTAATTTTACCTTTTCTACTGTAACTTTAACAGTTTTTTTATTGCTATTTTTCTTACCTAAAAATTTACCTACTACAGACAAAACCACTAATATTACTATTATAATTATTACTATTTTTTTCATTTTTCCTTTTTTCATTATTTTAACCTCCATAAGTTTACTGATATTCTATTTTATATTTATATGCATTAAAATTATTTTCTAATTTTTCTAATTTAAGCTCTGATTCTTTATAATCTTCAATTGATTTTTCATAATCTTGAAAACTAATATATCCTAATTTAAACATTTTTTTTGATTTTTTTTCTTCTGA
The DNA here is from genome assembly GCF_030295325.1 of Haliovirga abyssi. Taxonomy (GTDB): domain Bacteria; phylum Fusobacteriota; class Fusobacteriia; order Fusobacteriales; family Haliovirgaceae; genus Haliovirga; species Haliovirga abyssi. Next base: position 1,598,628 of record NZ_AP027059.1, read on the forward strand.
TTTATAATACTCATTATATCTTTTTTGAATTTCTATGCTTTCTTTCATATCTTCAAAACTATTTTTCTGATTTTCTCTTTCAAATAACTTATCTTTTTCTAACTGTTTTATTCTCTCTTCCGATATTTTCAACTCTACTCCATTAGTTTTTATATCACTTTTAAAATCAAATATATCTTTTGAAAATGATATTCCATAGCTATAATCCTTTGAGTCAAAATCATAATTTGCATTAGCTGTAATAGAAAAATTATTATATTTTTTAGAAAATTCAAATTGTTTTTTCCCTATCTCATATTCTAATCCGTTTTTATCTATTTCCAATTCTCCTATTTTATTAAAATTAATATTTTTATCAAAATTTATTTTTTCAAATTTTATGTTTTTTTTAATGTTATAATTCAATTTATAAGTTAATTTTTCTTTAAAAACTTCTCTATTTTTCTTTAAAAATTTAATATCTTTTTCACTCTCTTTTATCTTTAATAATAGGTAACTTTTATCAGAATTTGTAGATTCTCCTTTTTCTATTTTAATATTTAATGTTTTTAATTGCTTTTTATATTTTTCCAAAATCATTTCATCTACTTTTATATCTATATCTGCATCTTTTATAATTTTATATATCTCTATTATCTCTATTATTTTTTGATTTTGTTCTAATTTTCTGCTAATTTTATAACTACTATTTTTTAATTCATATATCTTTTCATCTTGATTATGTTTTTGAAATATTATATTATTTAAATTTTTATTTATACTAATTGAGTTGCTAGAAATTTTATTATTTTTAATATCATAATTTAATGAAAGTACAATATCTTTATATGATAAATTTATTATGCTGTTCTTTGAATTTCCAATAATAGATTTTCCTACATTTCCATCTACTTTTAAATTTAACTTGTCCAAATCGTTATAATCAATTTCTTTTTTTTCTATCCTCATTTTTTCATCATTTAGCAATTCTACTTTTTTATACTCACCACTTTTTTCATAAATAGAAATTAATTTTTTTAATGAAACAGTCTCTGCTGACAATATCTGCCCTACAATAAATGCCATAATAAATATAATTTTTTTCTTCATTTTCATCTCCTTTATTCTGTATATTTTTTCCATTTTCAGTATATCATAACTCCATAAATAGAGCAACATCTAAGAGAATTTTTTCCTAATCTATAAAAATTAAAATTTTATTCTTCTCCAAAACAAAAAGCCTCTTAAAAATAAGAGACTTTTCGTTTATTTTAATATTTCTAATTTTTATGGAACGTTTCAAAAATAAATTTCTTGTATTTTATTATAAAAATGCTTATATCAATATCTTCAATCTTATGATCAGATTCTTATTTATTCATCTCTTCATGTAGTTTTTCCATTACATATTCCATATCATATTCCACAAAAATATCACTAATACTATTTGTATACCTCGACGGTTTGTCATTTATCTCTATTACAAACGCTCCATTGTTTTTAGCCACAATAGGTATTGCACTAGTTGGCATAATATTCCCCTCTGCTCCAATCAAAATAATAACTTCAGCAGAAGAACTTAATTTCATCCCTTTACTATATGTTTTATGAGGAATTGGTTCTCCAAAAAATATAAGTTTTGGTTTTAAATATCTGTTACATCTTGGGCATTTAAAATCTTTTGGCAAATCTTTTATATGATACTCTCTTCCACATTCTAAGCATACAGCCCTTTGAGCGCTTCCTTGAAATTCATAAACATTTTTACTTCCTGCTTCTATTTGTAGTCCATCTATATTTTGAGTAACTATTCCTGAAATAATATTTGCTTTTTCAAATTCATATAATGTTTTGTGTATAATATTTGGTTTCCAATCTTTTATTGGATTATAAAAATTCTCTAAAATTTCATTCCAAGCAAAAACTGGATCCCTATTAAATATATCAATATCTATAGTTCTATTTACATTTTTTTTGAATAAATTTTTCACTTTTTGATTTTTCGATTTTTTAATTTCATTTTCTACTATTTTACATCCACTAAAAACCATGGTTTTTTTACTATTTTTTAAAATTCTAGCAACTTCTCGTATTTTTTTATGCACAAACATTATATTCCCCCTAAAATTTAAATCCAGTATTAAAATATATTAAAATATCCGAACTTTTTTCTTTTAAAACCATTAAATTTATTGGTCCTATTAAAGTTCTAGCCCCTATTCCAACAGCAAAACCATGTAAATCCTTTTTTTTATCAATAACACCCTGAAATGCACTAAATAACTTTCCATAATTGTAGCCTACAATAAAATATCTATCTTTAGAAAATTCATATCTATTTTCTAATCTAATAGAAATAAAATTTTTCGTACTATACTCAGCACTTTTTACTCCATAAAATCTAGTCTCATCCTCTTCGCCCCCTATATAAATGTAATAGTTTTCTGGAATTACATTCCCTTCTACAAATATAGATGTTAAATTGAATTCTAAAATATTTTTTACGTTTAATTTAAAATATTTTTTATAATCAAATGTTAGTTTATTAAAATCACTATTACTTAACAAAAAACTATTCCCTAAAATGTAATTTAAAAATAATTTATTTCCTTTTTCTGGATAATTTTTTCTGTTTGTTGTATCAATTTTAAAATCAAAGTCATATAAAAATAGATAATCTTCTACAGACAACTTTTCTTCGGTAATCTCTGGCACAGCATTATAATATTCTAATTTTACCCCTCCACCTAAAAATGTATTAGTTGAAAAAAAACTTCCCAACAGTAACTCAGATGAAATATTATTATATTTATATTTTGCAATAGTTTGACCCTCATTATATAAATAAAATGGTAGTTCTTTATATTGATTTTTCATTATTACACTAAATTTATTATTTATCCCCTTATATCCTATAAGTTTATGTGTAAAAAAAGGATTTTCTCCTAATTTTAAATCTAAAATTGATTTAAACCCTATTTTTTTATATCCAAAGTTTGTATAATTTAATAAAATACCACTTTTTAAATAACTATCATATCTAAAAGCTAGACCTATTAAATTGTTTTCTTTTTTTTCTAATTTTAAAATCAATTCATCTTTATTAATTTCATAAGATACTTTTTTGAAAAACATAGTTCTATAAATTTTCTCTATTGATTTTTCTAATTCAAATTTATTATATAATTTTCCAATTTTTAATTCTGAAATAGTTAATATATATGTTTTTTCACTCTCGTCTACGCCTACTATTTTTATCTTTTTTATAATTGCAGTTTCATTTTTTATATTCTTTTTTTTCATCATTTTTAAATATTTTTTTTCATTTCTCAAATTTTTTAATTTTGGAACCATTTTTTCTGCTGCTTCTTCCCCTATTTTTATCAATTCCTTTACATTTCTATAACTTGTAGCACCATAGTTTCCCAATTTTGGAACTATTAAAACATCCACTTTTTTTCTTTCTTTTAAACTACTTTCCACTCCTCTAAAACTAAAGGATTGATTAGCAACATCTAAAAATGTATTTAAATCTTTTTCATCTTTTAGCATTGCTCCTACATCGCTTCCTATTACTACATCTGCTCCCATATCCAAAACTTCTTGTACAGGGAAATTTCTTGATAACATTCCATCTACTAATAACATATTTTTATATTTTATTGGTGTAAATACACTTGGAATTGACATACTGGCTCGAATAGCTTCTGAAAGTATACCGGATTTTAAAACAACGGCATCTCCATTTTTTAAATTAGTAGCAACACAAGAAAATGGAATTTTTAATTTATTAAAATATCTTATATTTTTTGCATCCCAAGTTAGTTCTCTAAGTAGCGATTCAATTTTCTGTCCTTCTATCAATCCCCCTGGAATTTTTAACGTATAATTTTTTAGAGGTAATTGCCCTATGTATCTATTGCTATATATTTTTTCTTCAATAGGCAGATTTTTATAATCAATTTCATCATCAAAATAATAAAACCAATTTGTATTTAATGCTATATTTTCTATCTCTTTTGCACTATACCCAATGGAATATAATGCTCCTACAATACTTCCCATACTAGTACCACTTATATAATCTATAGGAATATGCTCTTTTTCTAATACTTTTAACACTCCTATATGTGCAAATCCTTTTGCTCCACCTCCACTTAAAGTTAATCCTATTTTAACATCATTAGCATATACTAAATTCAATATAAAAATTAAATTTAGTACTATAATCCATTTTTTATACATACAATTCTCCTATTTTTTTAATTTAATACACAAGTTAATTATAGCTCGCAATTTTTGAAAAATCAAGCAAAAATTAAAATATATTTTTTTGATTTTTTATGATATAATAACCTTGAGGTGATATTATTGAAAAAATTATTATATTTTATATTTTTGTCTATATTAATACAAAATTCTTACTCTGACGAATTCAATTTATCGTTAGGGTATAACATTAATTCGAAATTTAAAATTAATTACGAAGAAAATTATTATAACCATTTAAATAATTATAATAATAATTTTGATTTAAATAATAGTTATAATCTAGGAATAGAATACATTAAATTTTTAAATTCATATTTTGGATTTGGTGGCGGATTTAAGTTTTTTAAAGAAAATGGAGTTATTAAAACTTATGGTAAACATTTTGATGAGTTCCAATATGAAAAATTAAATAAAATGAAATCAAACTACTCTTATGCTTTATACAGTTCATTAAAATTAAAAACTTTTTATAGTACATTTTTAATATCTAATTTAGGAGTTTATTTCCCATATTTAGATATTTCTAATTCTATAGACAATTCATCTTCTGAAATATATAAAATATATTTCAATTGTGGATTTGGATATGAACTACATAATTTTATTTTTGAATTAACATCTAATTATGGTACCCAATTTTTTACTGTAACTAATAGTAATGGATATTTAAGTGGTAATTGGTCAGATTCTTTTATTAGTTTTAATATTAAATATAATTTTTATGATTTAATCTTTAATAAAACTAATATTTCAGCATTTGATAGAGCACAAAAGTTTAATGAGCTATATAGAAAAAAAGAACAAGGTGAAATTTCTAATGAAGAATATGAAAAAGAGAGTAATAAAATTATAAAGTTAAATTAAGAATAAAATAAGCTACGCTTCATTTGGTAAAACATAAATATTTTTCTAAATTTTTGGCTTCTGAAAAATTTTGTTTTAAAAAATCAAATATTTAAAAAAAACGGTGTAGCTTATATACTGTACCCTATAAGATGGACATTTAAAAAAAAGTTGCATCAGATATGGTATTTTTATATAATATCTATAATGTTAATTTAATAGATTGGAGGATTTCATGAGCAACAAAATATTCACAAAAAAAGAGATTGAAATTTTATCAAAAAATAAATATGTCAAAACTATAAGTTCTAAGGCAATCACATATACATCAGAATTCAGAAGAATTTTTATTGCAGAAAGTCAAGATAAAATTTTACCTAGAGCAATATTTGAAAAATATGGATTTGACGTACAAGTATTAGGGATGAAAAGGATTCGATCAGCAGCAGCAAGATGGAGACGTGCCTATAAAGAGCAAGGAGTATTAGGGTTAGATGATAGAAGAAAAGAGAACTCTGGACGACCTTTAGAAAGAGAGCTATCTTTAGAAGAGAAATATGAAAGGCTTCAAGTAAAAAATGATTATCTTCAAGCGGAGATTGATTTGCTAAAAAAGCTAGACGTGCGAGAAAGAGAGGTGAACGGTAAATTAATTGAATTATCGCCATCAGAAAAGTTTGTTATAATCAAAGATGTAATAGAAACAAGTGGTGTAAAAAATATTATAAAATATTTATGTGAAGTTGCAGAAATTTCTAGAACAAGTTATTATAACTATTTGTCTGAAACTTCCAAAACAAATAAAAGCAATCAAGAATTAGAAGATGAAAAAGCAAGAGATTTAATCATAAAAGCATATGAATTCAAAGGTAGGCAAAAGGGAGCTAGACAGATAAAAATGACTTTAGAAAATGAATTTGCTACAATTTTTAATCTGAAAAAAATCAGAAGAATTATGAAAAAATATAGTATTGTATGTACGATTAGAAAGGCAAATCCTTATAAGAGAATAGCAAAGGCTACAAAAGAGCATACAACTATTCCAAATAAATTGAATAGGGAATTTAAACAAGAAATACCAGGGAAAATATTATTAACAGATATAACATACCTATCATATGGTAATGGTCAACGTGCGTATTTATCAACTATTAAGGATAGTTCAACAGGAGAAATACCTGCATATGTATTATCTAAAAATATTAAGTTAGAAATTGCAACAGAAACAATAAGAACTCTTATGGAAAACAAAAGCTTTAAAATTCATAAGGATGCATTAATACATTCTGATCAAGGAGTCCATTATACAAGCCCAACATTTCAAAAATTAGTTAAAAATAGTGGCTTAGATCAGTCAATGTCAAGAAGAGGTAATTGCTGGGACAATGCTCCTCAAGAATCATTTTTTGGCCACTTTAAAGATGAAGCAAATATTAAAGAATGTAATACATTTGAAGAATTAATTAATGAGATTGATGATTATATGGATTATTATAATAATTATAGATGTCAGTGGGGATTAAAAAAGATGACTCCTATAAAATATAGAAATCATCTTTTAGAAAATAAATCAGCTTAACTACTTTTTTTTAAAATGTACTTGACAAAGGGTACAGATTATTATTTTCTGAATAAATTTATACTTTCCTAAATTAAAAAAGGAAGAATTTTTTAATTCTTCCTTTTTTAATTTAACTTAATCTATTGTTGTTTCATAATTATTCAAAACATCTTTCCATATTGTTTCATACCCAAATCTTGAAGCATTTTTATAATAATTAATTGAAGCCTTATAATATTTTGCAGAATAAGAATTTGAATCTATCTCATTAAACCAAAAATATATAGATAATCCTGTGCTACTTTCTTCTATCGCTGGAATTTGATAATAATCTCCAACTCCATTTTGAGCTTCTAAATAGACTATTAAATTATCTCTGTTATTTAAATAATCTAAAAAATTATCAAACTTTTGTTTCAACAAACTATTTTCATTCGAACCAAATGTATCTTCTGGAATAGATTCTTCTATTTTTTTCATAAAATCTCCCAAATCCACATATGGGCTTAATTTATTATAATCCTTATTCCTATCCCAGCTATAACTTAATGGCGATGTCTGTGAAATAGGAACATCTTTTATTAAATTAATATTACTGTTTAATTCAGTTACAATATCATTAAATTTTACCATAAATTCATCAATTTTACTCTCATCAGTAATTGTATATACAACTGGTTCTTTATTATTCGGATCTAATTTAGAATAATAATCCCAATTTGCTGATTGTATATCTATAGCCAATTGTTTGTTAGTTTTATCCAAAAGATTTAAATTTATATTTTCTAATATTCCTTTGTATTCTCCACCAGCTCCTGGAGTTAATTCTGGAGAAAATGCTAAATAATCAGCTACATCTTTTAATTGATATGCTACTTCTATTCCGCCCATTAAACAGGCATCCATATATATAACATCTATCTTTGGTATATGACTATTTTTTATTCCATATTCTATTTCCCACAGATCTAAACTATCTCCATTACTTGAATCATCTTCTGCTATTGCTTTATTTATCGGATTATTAGTATCTCCATATTTATCATCGTACCATCCATCCCCATGATCCCATAAATCTAAAATATATTTTTGGGCAGGATAATTTTCTTTTACAAAATTTAAAAACTTTGTTACATTAATACTTTCTCCTGTATTAATAAATTCATCTAATTCTTTAATTTTATCAATTTTATTTCCATTTTTAACAAATATTCCAGGAGTATTTGAATTGTCGTTTTTAAAATCTCCATAAATCACTACATTTATATTATTGTTTATATTTGCGTTTTTTATCTCTTCTAAATCCATCATTGCAAAATTATTTAAACTATTATCTGCTGCCATATAAATCATAAAAGTTAATTCTTTTTCATTTGTTAATGGTTCTATTTTTTTTACTATAATCTTTTTTACCATATTAATTTCAGTTCCTGTTACACTATTTTTTGCTGTTATATTTAAAGTATCACTATCTACACCATATATAGAATAACTAAAATCATTATTATTATTTTTTTTTATAGTTCCTTTTTCAGAAGAAACTACTGTTGAACTACTCATACCAGAAATATCTGTTACAATAATATCTAGTTTATAACTCACTCCATCATAGACAGTTACATTATCCACATTTTTAAACTCTTCTCCATTTAACTTAATAGATGAAATTTCTAAAGTAGATTTTTCAGTTGTATTAGTATTATTATTTTTCAAACATCCAGAAAAACTTAATAAAATCAAAATAAACAATATAATATATTTTTTATTCCACAAAATTATCCCCTTCTTTCTAACAGTCTATATTAACATTATACTCCGATTCTAATATATTTCTGTAATTAAAATCACAATTATCAAAAACTAAACATAGTCATATAATATTTTATTATTATTGAAACTGCATATGACAATAATAAAATCAATACTATTGTTATCCCTGATATTATAGCTGTATATATTTTTTTGTCTCTATTATTAATTATCGGCGACTTCCACAAATGATATAAGCAAAAAGGTCCAATTACAAAAAATTCCAATAGTATCCCCATTGGCTTTTGATGAAGTTTCCCTTTTTTCCCCTGCTCTTTCCCACAATATTTACAAAATTTATCCTCTTCATTAATCTCTTTTCCACAATTCCAACAATTCATAATAACCGCCCCTTTTTAGAATGTACAATGGAAAATAAAAAAACATTACTATTTTTAATTTTCCATTGCCTTCTCCTCATTGTAAATTTTCAATCCTCTTCTAATTATTTTTTCAATATTATTAAATCTTTTGGACTTTTATTCATAACAATACATCCATCTTTTTTTACAATTACATCATCTTCTATTCTAACTCCACCAAATCCTTCTACATAAATACCTGGTTCTATTGTTATAGTCATATTTTCTTCTAATATTATTTCTCCTCTTGTAGAAACTCCAGGTGCTTCATGAATTTCTACACCTATTCCGTGACCAAGTCCATGACCAAAATTTTCTCCATACCCTTTTTCAGTTATGTAATCTCTTGCAATTTTATCCAACTCTTTAGCTTTCATACCAGCTTTTACTTTTGAAATAGCCAATAATTGTGCCTCTAATACTGTATTATATATCTCTTTATGTTTATCTGTTAAATTATCTCCTACAAATACAGTTCTTGTCATATCAGATACATATCCATTATAATAGCAACCAAAATCCATTGTAATAAATTCATTATTACCTATTTTTTTATCACTTGCTACTCCATGAGGCATAGCTGATCTATAACCAGAAGCTACAATAGTCTCAAATGATTTATCTTCTGCACCATTTATTTTCATAACATACTCAAGCTTTGCAGCTATTTCTCTTTCTGATATTCCAACTTTTATATCTTTTAATATTTCAGTAAATGCAATATCACTTATACTTATTGCTTTTTTTATTGTTTCTATTTCTATTTCATCTTTAACAATTCTAATTCCACTTAATTTTTCCCCTAAAAATTTATATTCTATGTCACCAAAATATTTTTTTACGCTACTAAATGCAGATAATGTCATATCTAAGTCTTCCAATCCCAACGTTTTTACATTATCTTGTTTTATATATTCTTTTACTGTCTCCAAGCTATCTCTTTCCACTTTTACAACTTTAAATCCTTTTGGTACAACTTGATTATTTGCTTGTTGTATATATCTAAAATCTGTAAAAAAATATCTATTTTTAGAAGTAACAAGAGCAACTCCTGTCGTTCCACTAAATCCAGTAAAATATCTCAAATTATACATATTTGTAATAAATATACCATCTAATTTTTCATTTTCTAAAAGCTCTTTTAATTTCATTTTTAATTCCTCCTATTTTTCTGTTTTAAATTTCTAAGGAACGTTTAAAAAATAATGTTCTCATATTTTGTTATAAAAATGCTTGAAACGTTGCATATTTTAAAACAAAACAGGTAAGTTATTTTTAAGCCATTCCTAATTATACATTTATTATATCACAATTACATCTCTTTTCAAAAAGTATTTTACTCTTGTTTGTATTTTTGATATAATAAATTTATTTAAAAAAGAGTTAAAAATAATATTTTCATTTTATTTTTAAATATGGATTTATAACATAAAATAATTATAAAATTTTAGCCACAGATAAATGCAGATAATTATTCACTTTTATTCAACAGTATCCATCCCATGGTTTCAATTTTTTTCTTAGTGTACCTTTGTGTTCTTTGCGTCTTTGTGCTGAATTATTTTTCCTTAAAAAAAACTTAAAATTACTAAATAAGATATTTTATTATAAATTTATTTTTATGATAAAACTAAAACTTATGGACAAATTTTATTTTTGTCCAATGTAAAATAAAAAAGAGGCGGTGAATTATATGATTTTGATATTTGATATTGGAAATACACATATTGTTACAGGGGTCTTTGATAATAGTGGCAAACTTTTATTAAATTTCAGAGTAGCAAGTTCAGAAAATTTAACAGAAGATCAAATTTTTAGTTATCTAAAAAATATAGCTGATTTTAATAATATATCTATAAAATCTGTAAATGGCATTGCTATCTCTTCCGTTGTTCCAAATTTAACTACGATATTATTTTTTCTATCTAGAAAATATTTTAATATTAATCCAATAATAGTAAATAGTTCCCTTAATTTACCTATACAATTTGACGTTGACAATCCAGCAGAACTTGGTGCAGATAGATTAGCTAATATAGTTAGAGCTCACAATTTATATCCTGAAAATTCAAAATCAGTAGTTATAGATTTTGGAACAGCTACTACTTTTGATATTTTACAAGGTAATTGTTATATAGGAGGTTCTATTTTACCAGGAATAGATTTATCTATAAGAGCGTTATTTAAAAATACAGCTAAATTGCCAAAAGTTAGATTTCATAGAATAAATTCTGTAATTGGGAAAAATACAATTGAACATATTAATGCAGGAATATATTATGGTTCTATTGGACAAATAAAAGAAATTTTAAGGAAAATAGAAGAAGAAATTGGAAATTTTAATCTTATTACAACTGGCGGTCTTGGTAAAATTATATCTAAAGAGCTTAATCACAAATTTGAATATATGCCTGATTTAACTTTAAATGGTATTTTGGATATTTATAATATAAATAAATCCTCAGATTAGTTTATCTGAGGATTTTTTATTCTTATGGTTATTAGAGATATTTTGTTTCTTATGTTTTATACTCCAATTATATATATATTACCAAGATATATTAACTTCTACTTATTTCATTTAAAAATTCCCAAGTGCACTAATACACTTGGGAACTTAAACTCTTTAATTCACTCAATTATCATTACACAAATAGTATAAAAACAGTTCTAATATTTTATACTAATATGCCATTACTTGTAAATCATATAATACATAATAACTTGAATTTGGATAATCCAATGTCATTGCTATATATCTAACTTTTTTTGATTGTGAAAATTCTATTGTATCTTTTCCACCATTACTATTATCATATGTAGCTAATCTAGTCCAATTTCTATCTCCTGTTTTCAATCCCCATACATAATATGTACCAGGATAATTTGATGTACTCCATTTCATTTTCAATTGTTTCACATCATAATCTTTTCCCAAATCAAGATTTAACCATCCATAACTACTACTGCTAACCACCCATCTACTGCTATTCACATCTGAATCTACAGCTTTATTTCCTGCATAACTACTTGAATAATATCCTGAAACGCTTATATTTTTATTTAACGCAACATTTTTTAATACTTGTGGATTTGGGTTTGGATTAGGTCCTGGTCCAGGCTCTGGTCCAGTTAAAATATCTGTCATTACATATCCTCTAATTCTGTTATTCCTAATCAAATTATAAGATATCCAACCATATCCATTAAATCCCCAATTTGTTCCCCAAGAATTTATTAATTTAAAAGCTCCTTTGCTGTCATCATATCCAACTAAAGTTATAGCATGATACCCTTCTAATTTTCCATAAGTACTATCATATACTGGATTAGAAGCTGAAACATTAAAATCTGGATATACTGGAATTCCCACTGAAACTGCATCTCCTGCTGCTAAGTGAGATTTTATTGCATTTATATCTCCATCAGGTACTGTCCCCCAACTTTTTGCTTTATATTTCGCAGCTTCTTGTTTTTGATAAGAAGTCGGTTGTGTCCAATAATTATTTTGGTTATATGGCATAACTGATAATGTTGCTGCTCCTTGTTTTACTATTAAATCTAGTGCTAAATATATTTGAGAACCTCTATCTTGTCCACCATTTATTTGATTATATACATAAGCTGGACTAAATAGATGATCTGTTGTATTTAATCCCCATTTTTGGTCTAAACCTTCTTGAAAACTTTTATATGCATATGTCGTAGCCCAAGCTGTACAGCTTCCTTGATGTCCTTGATTTCCTGGAGTTGGCATATTGCCACTTAAGTCAATTTTAGATGGCAAAGTCCCTCTATATATTGGAGTTTTCGCTCTCGTAAAGCTTCTATATTTTTCTTCTGATACAGGTACATATCCTGTAAAATACTTTTCACCATTAAGTTCTACATAATTTTTTTCGACATTTTGATTGTAAATTTCATCTTTTGAATTATTTACCTCGTTATTATTAGTTTCCTTATTGATACACCCTGCGAATATTGTTCCTATTACCGCTCCTAAAATTAAAATTTTTGATGTAAATTTCATAAATTGCCCTCCCTAGTTAATTATTTTTCTGTAGTTGTTTCACATAATAATTTTATAATATTTCCTTTTGCCGGCAGTAAGATTATACTACATTTTTTCCACTTTTTCAATACTTTTTTGTTCTATTTTAACTTTTTTTGTACTGTTTCAAAATTAAACTCCCGTACTTTTTCTGGCGCTTAAAATTGTTTCAGGAAATAAAGTTTCAAATAATACAGTTTTAATATTAAAAATTAAAAAATATATAATTGATGTGAAATTTTGTTTTGATAAAAGATTTTATTTCTAATATAGCACTCTATCCGAAATAAAAAAAAGCTAAAAAAATTCATTTTCAAGTTATTTTTGTAAAACTATATATATCAACATAAAAAAACAACTCAAAATTTTAATTTGAGTTGTTTTTTAAGAAATTATTTATTATACTTTTCTTCTGTATTTTTTCACACTATCAATTATTATTTTCTATATCCATCCCATTATTAAAAATCTGTGATATTTTACCTTCCAATTATCTTCACATCTTGTATTGGAAATGGTATATCTATCTCTTCCTCTTTAAACCTATCATTCAATATATAATTTAACCTATCCAAAATATCATATTTATCTTTAAAATTATTTATCCAAAATATTATCTCGAAATCTAATGAAAAATCACCAAATTTCAAAAAATATGTACTAAATTTTGGATTTTTTAAAACTCCATCTGTTTTTTCTAAACATTCTAAAATTAATTTTTTTACTTTTATCATATCACTTTCATAAGCCACTCCTATTGAATGATATACTTTTATTTTGCTGTTTGGCTTATTATAATTTGTTACTTCTTCATTTGTTATATTAGAATTTGGAATTGTTACCACTAAATTATCTAATGTTTTTATTTTAGTCGTTCTTATTCCTATCTCCATTACTTCTCCCAGTAAATCCCCTGTTTTTATTCTATCCCCTACTGTAAAAGGTCCGTCGAATAATATAAATAATCCAGATAAAAAATTTGCTATTGTATCTTTTGCAGCAAATGATACTCCCATACCAATAATTCCCATACCTGCTAATAATGATACTGGTGAATATCCGAATTCTTTCATTATTATAGATATTGCAACTGTCCAAACTAATATTCTAGTAATATTTTTGAATAATGGAATTACTGTATAATAATGGTTTTTTCCACTTTTTTCTAACTCTTTCCCAATAAATTCATCTACAATAATATTAACTGTTTTAATTATTATAATTGATAATAATAGTACTATAATTATATCTATACCTATAAACAGTTCTTTTCTCAATTTTAATATTTCATTATATTTTGTTAAATTTATTAAATTTGATGAAAATTTCAAACTAATAAGTATTAAAATTAAATATAAATATCTATTTACAATTTCATAAATTTTATCATCTAATTTGTTCTTGCTTTTCTCTACTACTCTTTTTATATATTTTCCAAATATATATATTAAAAAATCTGAGATAAATACAGATAATAAAAAGAGTAAGAAAAATAATACTACCATATCTAATATATCAATTATTTTTTCTAATCCAGCAACTTCTCTTAATGAATATTTTGCTCCTATTAAAACAGATAATACTATTACAAATTTATTAGAAATAGAATAAAGTTTATCATCAAATTTATTTTTTGTATTATGTATAACTTTTTTTAATTTTTTCTTTAATATTAGATTAACTAATACTCCTAAAATAAGCCATGCTAGAAATATTCCTATCTTAATTAAATAATTATTAATCCCCATTTATCCCACCTTTTTTTCTAAATTGAATTTATACTTTTTTGTTTAAAAACACTGCTATTATTGCTGTTAATGGAACTGTCATAATAATACCTATGCTTCCTGCAAATCCATTTATAGCTTCTGTCACAATAATTGGCATATTCATAAATTGTAAATACTGCATATTATATCCATAAATTAGCATCATTAGATTTAAAGAACTTCCCACAAAAGCTAATATTAATGTATTTGCCATAGTTCCCACTATATCTTTTCCTATATTCATTGAAGCTATAAAAAGTTCTTTTGAAGATATATCTTTTTTATGCTTATTTAATTCTGATGCTGCAGAAGCTATTGACATTCCCACATCCATTATTGCTCCATGAGATGCTATCAAAATTGATACAAACAACAACCCTTTTATTTTTATATTGTAATCTCTAGCTATATAAAGCAGCTGCTGCCCTTTATCCATTGTAACTCCAGATAAACCAGCTAATTGAC
The DNA here is from genome assembly GCF_030295325.1 of Haliovirga abyssi. Lineage (GTDB taxonomy): Bacteria > Fusobacteriota > Fusobacteriia > Fusobacteriales > Haliovirgaceae > Haliovirga > Haliovirga abyssi. The sequence goes on from NZ_AP027059.1 coordinate 1,613,739, forward strand.
CTGCTATAAAAACCAATATTCCTGCTATAATACTTCCTCCTACAGTTCCTAATATAGCAGCTAAACTTTTTTTATTATACCCACTTATTAATAAAAATGATATTATCGTTGTTATTGAAATCGTTATTATGGAAACTATTATTGGATCTTGTCCTGCAAAAATACGAGGTAATATAACAAAAATTATATTACTACCTGTAATAGTCAGAGCTATCAGAGACCTAATCCCCTTTTTCTTCCCTAAAGCTATTAATGCTATTATAAATAATCCTCCTAATATATAAACTACATAATCTCTTTTATAATTATAAACCCAAACTGAATCTTTTCCATTTTGTTTTGTTATTCCAACTATAACTTTTGCACCTTTAGTTGCTTTAGCATTATGCATTACACTCATTGGATTAGTTACTACAAACTCTTTTCCTTTTAATCTTCCTGTTAATATTTTTAATCTCAATGTTTGATTCCCATTATATCTATTACTAATAACTTTATCTTCTTGAAGTTCTTCTTTTATTACATTTTTTACAATTGCTGTTTCAAATTTTTGTTTGAAATACTTTTTTCTTTTATTTTGATGATTAAAAAAGTTAATTTGTACAACAACTAGAATTAAAAGCAAAATCCCAGATATTATAAGGTCCATATGTTTTTTCATTTTTTCCCCCAATATTTTAAAAGAAAGAGCCTTTCGGCTCTTCCCTTTAAATTCCTTAATATATATATATTATTTGTCCAACATTTAATTTATTTGGATCTTTTAATCCATTTAATTGTGCAGCACCTTTCCACTGAACATCTTTATATCCAACTATTTTACCCAATGTATCTCCTGATTTAACTTTGTATCCAACAATCCCTTTTATATCAAAAAGTTCTACTACTCCTTTATTCATCAAATCTCTTATATTTAAAGATTTTATATTTGAAGTTCTTCCATCACTTGATCTAGGTATTTGTATATCACCTTTTTTAACCATATCAAATACTTTATCTCTTAATGGATGATTTAATATAACTCCTGTAATTTTCCAGTTGTTATCAACTTTTGGAGAAACCACTCCATTATCTTGCTCTTGTACATATTTTACAATTAATGCTCTAATTCTTCCTGCGTCTTGCATTGTAGCATATGAATCATAATATTTATCTGCAGGGGTTACTAATTTTAATCCTAATAAAGTTCCAAATCTATAATTATTTACAGCTAATTTGTAAACTTTATTATCATCTATTGGTTTTCCATTAAATTTCAAATTCTCTATTCTATTTCCTGCTTCTTTAGACAAGTTAATATCATAATTAACTCCTGAGAACATATCATAATTATATCCTCTTACATTAGGATTAAAGCTAACTGTTAAATCTCCATAATGATAAGTGTTGTAATAACTTGCTGACCATTCCATATATTTTTTTAAATTTTTCCCAGTAATTCTAACACCAATCAAAGTGTTTGGATATTTATAAATATATGCCACATCTTTTTTCTTAAATTCTCCTTTTTTCAAGTTACTTCCAAAATTAAATAATGCTGCAGAAGAAACATCTGCTTTTGAATAAAACATTTGTACATCATTTATTAAATCTATTATAGCAGTATCTTCTACTTGTGCTGTAGGCATTGTTGTTACTTTATCTGCCTTTGTTATATAATCTACACCTTTTATAAAGTCTTCTGTTATTTTTCCAACAACTTTATTTGCATCTTCTCTAGATTTCTTATTAACAAATTCGAATTTATTTAAAATTTCTTTATTTTCTTTTACTTTTTTAGTTCCAAGGTTTTCTAATTTTACAGATGCTACTTTATAGTTATTATTATCTCCTGAAACTGTTATAACTGCTTTTGCTAATGCTGCTCCATATTTTCCAGGTTCTATTAATTGAACTCCATTTCTTTTTTCTACATATTTAGCATGTTCATGTCCACCAAATAATACATTAAATTGAGGGAATTCATCAGCTATATCATAAAGTCCTGCTCCACCATATTCACCTTTTCTACCTAAATGATAACTTCCAATTAATACATCATATTTTCCTTTTAATTCATCTAATACTTTTCCTGTTTCATTTATTAATTTTGTAAATTTCAATCCTTCAAAATGTTCTGGACTACTTGCTTCCCAACGAGTTACATTAGGTGTAATCATCCCAACAATTGCAACTCTAACTCCTTTTACATTTAATATCTTATAAGCTTTTACAAATCTTTCTCCATTATCTGTATTATAAATATTTCCAGCCAATACTGTTCCGTTAAATCCTTTTATATTTCTTTTTAAGAAATTTAAATCAAAATTAAATTCATGATTTCCTAATACCCATATATCATATTTCATTTCATTTAATGATTGAATCATTGGATGAACTGGTAAATCATTAAATAATTCTGCACTGTTATCTTGAACTGTATCTCCATTATCAATTAATATTGAATCTGGATCCATTGCTCTTTCTTTTTTTAAAATTGTCATAATTTTTGCTAACCCTGCATCTTTATCAGGTGCATCAATTGCATAATCATATGCATAAATCCTACCATGTAAATCCGACGTTTGCAGAACTGTTATACTCTTATCTGCCCCAAATGCTGCTAAACTCAACAAAAACATTAAAACTACTGCTGCCCTTACCTTCGAAAACATTTTTCCTTTTTCCATTTTTTTCTCCTCCTTGTAGTTTTTTTACTATAAAACAATATACCATAAAATTATTGCTTTATCAACCAATTTTATTAGAAAAATTCAATTTTACAATTCAAATATAATTTTTTTTATAATCTTTATCTTTTATCCATTTTATTGATTCTACTTTTTATAAATTTAATGCAATTTCCATCATATCTGTAAACGTTTTTTCTCTTTCTTCAGAAGATGTTTCTTCCCAAGTAACAAGACTATCACTTACTGTTAATATAGCTAAAGCATTCACTTTTTTTTGAGCCGCTATTGTATATAATGCTGCTGTTTCCATTTCCACTGCTAAAACTCCGTGTTCTGCCCATATTTTCCACCAACCAGCATCATCTTGATAAAAATGATCACTTGTAAATACATTTCCCACTTTTACATTCACTTTTTTTTCTTTTGCTATTAAATATGCTTTATTTAATAGTTCAAAATTTGCTGTAGGTGCAAATCCTGTTCCGTTAAATCTTACATTATTTATAGAAGAATTACTAGAAGCACTCATTGCAAGTATCACATCTCTAATATGTACATCTTCTTGTAATGAACCACATGAACCAATTCTAATTAAATTTTTTACTCCATATTCATTTATTAATTCATTAACATAAATTGATATTGAAGGGACACCCATTCCTGTACCTTGTACAGATATTCTTTTCCCTTTATAAGTTCCTGTAAATCCATACATTCCCCTAACTTCATTATAACATTTTACATCTTCTAAAAAAGTTTCTGCTATAAATTTTGCTCTTAATGGATCTCCTGGTAATAATACTGTTTCTGCTATATCTCCTTTTTTAGCACCTATATGTATACTCATTATGCCTCCCTATTTTTTATAATATTTCTCTCTTTTCAGACCTCACCTAAATCCCAATATCATCAAATTAATGATAATTTATAATTTTATATTGGGTTTGCCAACGGCACAACCGCTACATTATAAAATAAATTAATACTGTAGGGGCTTGATACCATTGACCTAACTCTTCTACTAAATCAAAAAATCAATCTTATGAAATTTTAAAATTTTAAAATGCAGAGACAAATTGCCTCTGCTGTTTTTATCTTATTTTATAATATCTTTTGCAAAACTTCCTTCTTTTTCTACTCCAAGTATTAATTCTTCTATTGTATCAGCAATATCAGAAAATTTTCCTCTAATTTTTAGATTAACTGGATTTATATTTTTTCCATATACAAGTAATGGAATATATTCTCTAGTATGATCAGTTCCTTTAAATATTGGATCACAACCATGATCAGCTGTTACTATTAATATTTCATTTTCTTTCATATTTTCATATATTTCAGGTAATTTATTATCAAATTCTTCTAAAGCATTTTTGTATCCAATAGGATCTCTTCTATGTCCATATGCCATATCAAAATCTACAAGATTTGTAAAAATTAACCCTTTTGTATCCTCTTTTAAAGCTTTAATTGTTTTTTCTATTCCATCTAAATTATTTTTATTAACGCCTTTACTTTCAGTTATCCCATCTCCTGCAAATATATCTGATATTTTTCCAACTGCAACTACATCTTTTCCAGCTTCTTTTAATTTATTTAAAATTGTTTTACTTGTTGGCACTAAAGAAAAATCATGTCTTCTAGGAGTTCTTGTATAATTCCCACTTTCTCCAGTAAAAGGTCTAGCTATTACTCTTCCAACATTAAGCATTTTTCTAGCTATTTTACAATATTCATATAATTTATCTATTGGTACAATATCTTCATGTGCTGCGATTTGAAATACAGAATCTGCTGATGTATAAACTATTAACGCTCCAGTTTTTACATGTTCATCTCCTAATTCTTTAATTATTGCAGTTCCTGAAGCTACTACATTCCCTATAGTTTTAGTTCCAGTTTTTTCTTCAAATTCTTTTATTATATCTTCTGGAAATCCATTTGGATAAGTTGGAAAAGGAACATCAGTTATAATTCCTGCCATTTCCCAATGCCCAGTTGTAGTATCTTTACCTTTAGATACCTCTTTAGCTTTTCCATAAGCTCCTTCTGTTACCTCTAATTTTTTCACACCTTCTATATCTGTAATATTTCCTAATCCTAATTTCTCCATATTTGGTACATTCAATCCACCTGTTGCATAACCTATATGAGCAAAAGTGTTAGCCCCTAAATCTCCATACTCTGCAGCATCAGGTAAAAATCCAACTCCAGCACTATCTAAAACTATAAGTGTTACTCTCTCAATTTTTTTCATAATCACACCTCACTTATATAATATTATTTTTTTCTTATTAAATATTAATTCTATTTAATATTCTCCCTCTCCTACTTTTTCTCCATTTAAAATTTTAATTCCACTACTTGTTCCTAGTCTCATTACACCCATTTCTATATATTTTTTAGCTGTTTCAAAATCTCTTACTCCACCAGCTGCTTTTACAAAAGCTTTATCTCCAGCAATATCAAGCATTAATTTTACATCTTCAAAATTAGCTCCTGAATTTCCAAAACCTGTAGATGTTTTTATAAAATCTGCTTTAGCTTTAACTGTAAGCTCACTTGCAGTTCTTTTTTCATCTTCTGTAAGATAACAAGTTTCTATTATTACTTTCAAAACTTTATCTCCAATAGCTTCTTTTATCTCTTTTATTTCTTCATAAACCTTTTCATTTTCTCCAGATTTTAATAATCCAATATTTAATACCATATCTATCTCTTCTGCACCTTTTGCTACTGCATCTTTTGCTTCAAATATTTTAGATTCTTTTGTCATAGCTCCTAAAGGAAACCCAATTACAGAACATACTTTTACATCGCTTCCTTCTAATTCTTTTTTTGATAATTCTACATTTCCACTATTTACACATACAGAATAAAATCCATATTCTTTTGCTTCACTACATAATTTTTTAATTTCATCTGTTGTTGCCACTGCTTTTAATAATGTATGATCTATATATTTAGCTACGTTCATCCTATTCTCCTCCTATTTTTTAAGTCTATTCTTAAAAGTTTTTCTTAATTTTTATAATTACATCTCTTTCTGCAAGATGTTCATTTGATATTTCAAATGCTTCTTTTAATTTTTCTATTGAGCTATTTAAAGTCTCTTCTTTGCTATAATAAATTTTAGCCAACACATCTCCAGCTTTTACTTTACTACCAATTTTTTTCTCTAAAACGACTCCTACTGAATGATCTATTATATCAGCTTTTGTTGCTCTTCCCGCTCCTAATACCATTGCTGCTTTTCCTACACTTTCAGCTTCTATTTTAGATACATATCCATCTTTTTCAGCTTTAAAGTCATATGTTTTTTCTGCAATTTTAAGATAACTATAATCATCAACTATTTTTTCTTCTCCACCACAATTTCTAATAAAATCTTTTAAATGGCTCAAAGCTTTTCCAGAATGAATTACTTCATCAACTTTAGTTTTAGCAACTTCAATATCTGTTTCATCGCCTTTTATAATTAATGCAATTGCTGCAAGTGTTTTTACTAATTCTGTAAAATCTTTTGGACCATTTCCTTTTAAAGTTTCTATTGCTTCTATTATTTCTAAACTATTTCCAACAGCAAAACCTAACGGTTGATCCATATCTGTTAAAATTGCAACTACTTTTCTATCAAAACTATCTCCAATATCAATCATTGTATCTGCCAAAGTTTCTGCATCTTCTAAATTTTTCATAAATGCTCCACTTCCAACTTTTACATCTAAAATTATCCCATCTGCATATACAGCTAATTTTTTACTCATTATACTACTTGCAATTAACGGTATACTTGGAACTGTTGCTGTAACATCTCTTAATGAATATAATTTTTTATCCAAAGGAACTATTTTATCTGAATATCCCATTATTCCAATACCTGTTTTATTTACTAAATTCACTAATTCATCTCTTGTTTCAGGGAATGTAAATCCTTTTATTGATTCAAATTTATCAATAGTACCACCAGTATGTCCTAATCCTCTTCCTGATAATTTTGCAGTTCCTATATCAAAACATGCAAATATTGGAGCTAATGCTATTGTAGTTTTATCTCCAACTCCACCTGTACTATGTTTATCAACTAAAAATTTAGTTATTTTTTCAAATTTTATAATATCTCCTGAATGCATCATTCTTTCTGTAAAGACTTTTAATTCATCTTTAGCCATTCCATTAAAATATACTGCCATTAAAAAAGATGACATTTGATAATCAGGAACGTTTCCTTTTAAATAATTATCTAACAAAAATGTTATTTCCTCTGTTGTTAGAGTTTCGTTATCTCTTTTCTTTTGAATAATATCAACTGCTCTCATATTTTACGCCTCCCTTAGAAATCTATCGGTGTTTTTCTCATATTAATCCCGTGATTATCCCGTGGTTGCAAAAAAGAAGAATAGGAACCACTGGATTGACACAAATGAACACGGAATAAGAAATAAAACAACTTATCTTAAAAAAAATTCATCTATTCCTAAATTGAAAAAGGGGAAGGGGAGTTTCCCCCTCCCTATCCCTTTATTTGTTCATTACAGAATTCCAATCATTTAAAAATCTTTCTATTCCTCTATCTGTTAATATATGTTCTGTCATTTTTAGTATTACATTGTAAGGTATAGTTGCTATGTGTGCTCCATATTCTGCTGCTTTTACTGCATGATATGGATTTCTAATACTTGCTGCTATTATTTCAGCTTTTATGTTATGTTTATCAAATATTGCTGCTATTTTTTCTATTAATAAAACTCCTTCTTCTCCAAGGTCATCAAGTCTTCCTAAGAATGGACTTACATAACTTGCTCCTGCTCTAGCTGCAAGTAATGCTTGTGCTGGTGTGAATATCAATGTTACATTTGTTTTTATACCTTTTTTATGAAGTTGGCTAACTGCTTTTAGCCCTTCTACTGTCATAGGTATTTTTATAACTATATTTTTATGAATTTTAACTAACTCTAACGCTTCTTCTACCATTTTTTCTGATTCTAAAGATATTACTTCTGCACTTATTGGCCCGTCAACTATTCCTGTAATCTCTTTTACTACTTCTTTAAAATCTCTTCCTTCTCTAGCTATAAGTGATGGATTTGTAGTTACCCCACTTATAATCCCCATATCATTTGCCTTTTTTATATCCTCTACATTCGCTGTATCAATAAAAATTTTCATCTTGTATAGCCTCCTATGTATTTTTTGTTTTAATCTTTTGTTTTAATCTTTCCTAAATATCATTTTTATCATATGGTTGACCATCTGCTGCTGGTGCTACTGCTTTTCCTACTACACCTGCTAATGCTAATAATGTCAACAAATAAGGTGTCATTTGTATAAATTGTGGTGGAATACTCTTTACATATTGTTGCAGTAAAGTTTGTCCAGCATCAGCAAATCCAAATAATAAACTTGCTCCTATTGAACCAATTGGTGTCCATTTTCCAAATATCATTGCTGCTAACGCTATAAATCCACGTCCAGCTGACATCCCTTTTGTAAATTGTGCCAAAGCTCCTAATGAAAGATACGCTCCTCCTAGTCCAGATAAAACTCCACTCATTATTACTCCAAAATATCTTATTTTATATACATCTATTCCAACTGTATCAGCAGCTAATGGATGTTCTCCAACAGCTCTCATTCTAAGTCCTGTTACAGTTTTATAAATAAATATATGAGCTAATATTGCAATTGCATATATAATATAAACTAATATTGACATTCCAAATAAAGTTGGAAGCTTTGCTACTGCTGGTGAATTTCCTGATTGATGAAATAGCACTCTTAACATAAATATTGTAAATCCACTTGCAAATAGATTGATAGCCACACCTGATACTATTTGATTTCCTCTATATTTTATACTTAGTATACCATGTAACCAAGCTAGAAGGCCTCCAGAAATCATTCCTGCTAATACTCCTGCCCATGGACTTCCTGTGTAAAATGAAGTTACTGCAGCTGAAAACGCTCCCATTAACATCATTCCTTCAAGTCCGATATTAACTACTCCTGTTACTTCCGAAAAAGTAGCTCCTATTGCTGTTATTAATATTGGTGCTGCTTGTCTTATAGTTGCTAATAGCAAACTTAAAATTATACTTACCATATTAGCTCACCTTCTTTCTGTTTAATAATGCTTTAAACATATTTTCAGATGCCACAAGTAATATTATTACTGCTTGTATTATAATAATTATTTGGCTTGGAACTCCTGCTAAAAATTGCATTTTCATAGCTCCAGCTCTCAAAGCTCCAAATAATATTGCTGCAACTATAATTCCAAATGGATTATTTTTACCAAGTAAAGCAACTGCGATACCATCAAATCCATAACTTGCCATAAGACCTGAAATATATCTATCTTGCCCTATTCCTCCAAGAACTCTCTCTGCTCCTCCAAGTCCTGCTAATATTCCACTAATTCCCATTGCTAAAACTACTCCCCAAACAACATTAATTCCTGCATTTTCTGAAGCAGTTGGGTTAAATCCTATTGCCTTTATTTCATATCCTAATACTGTTTTTTCTAATATATACCAAATTGTTATTGCTGCTAATATTGCTATTATAAATCCAAAATTTAAACTTGTAGGCGGCAATATTGATGGCAACTTTGAAGCTGCTGATATTGGTGGTGTTACTGGACTTGGTCCAGCTACTCCGCCCTCTTTAAACGGATAATTTAATAAATATTGTTCAAAATTTATTGCTATATAGTTCAACATAATTGTACTAATTACTTCATGAACTCCAAGTTTAGCTTTTAGCCAACCTGAAATTCCAGCCCATATAAATCCTGCTGCCGCTGCTGCAATTATTGCTATTACTACATTGCTTATAAGCGGAGTTTTTACAAATGCTGCTACTGCTACTGCAGCCAATCCTCCTGCTACCATTTGCCCTTGAGAACCTATATTAAATAGTCCTGCTTTAAAAGCAAATGCCACTGAAAGACCAGTAAAAATAAGAGGTGTACTCATTAATAAAGTTTGAGCAATTTCTCTTTTTCCCACAAAAGCTCCTTGAAATAGATACATATAAGCGGTAAAAGGATTTTTACCCAAATATGCTATAACTCCTCCACCTATTAGCATAGCTATAAATACTGATAATACTGGTATTAAGGCTTCTTTTAATTTATTATTCATCAATTTTACCTCCCGCCATTAAAATTCCAAGTTTTTCTTCGGTAGCATCTTTTCTATCTATTATTCCTACAATTTCTCCTTCAAACATTACACCTATTCTATCACTTAAGCTCATAACTTCTGAAAGTTCTGCAGAAACTACTAAAATTGCTTTTTTATTTTCTTTTTCTTTTAATATCATATTATGAATTGACTCTATTGCTCCTATATCTACCCCTCTTGTAGGTTGAGAAGCTATTATAAATTCATGTTTTTTTTCTAATTCACGAGCAACTATAACCTTTTGTTGATTTCCACCTGATAATCGTCCAAATTTTGTATTAATATTTCTTGGCCTAATATCATATTTTTCCAAAAATTCTGTACTCTCTTTTTCCATTTTACTAAAATCCAAATTTATTCCTTTTTGATATTTATCTTTATGTACACCTAAAGCTAAATTATATTCTACATCATATTCATCAATTGCTGCTCTTTTATGTCTATCTTCTGGTATATGTGCAAAACCATTTAAAGTAATCTCTCTTGGTGAATGATTCAATAAATCTTTCCCCGCTATTTTAAAAGAACCACTTTCAGCTTTCATTAACCCTGATATAGCTTCTATTAATTCAGTTTGACCATTTCCTTCTACACCAGCTATACCAAATATTTCTCCTTTTCTTATATCAAATGATAAATCTTTTACTGCTATCATTCCTTGTCTATTTTTTACATTCAAATTAGATACTTCAACAAGTTTTTCTCCAAGCTCTACTTCTTTTCTATTTAATTCAAACAGAACCGCTCTTCCAACCATCAAATTTGCAATTTTTTCTTTTGTTGCATCTTTTACATCTAATTCTCCAACATTTTTACCTCTTCTTATAACTGTTATATTATTTGCTGTATCCAATACCTCTTGTAATTTATGAGTTATAAAAATAATAGTTTTTCCTTCACTTATCAAATTTTTCATTATCTTATATAGCTCTTTTACTTCTTGAGGAGTCAATACTGCTGTTGGTTCATCAAATACTAAAAGTTCTGCTCCTTTAAATAAAATTTTCAATATTTCTACTCTTTGTTGCATTCCAACTGATAATTGATTTACTATTGCATCTGGATCTATTTTTAATCCATATTTTTCTGAAACAACTTTAACCTCTTCTCTAGCTTTGTTAATATCTAAAAACATTCCTGTTTTTGGTTCCACACCTAATATCATATTTTCAGCTACAGTAAGAGTAGGTACAAGCATAAAATGTTGATACACCATTCCTATTCCCATTCTTGATGCTTCACCTGGTCCATCTATATCAACTTTTTCATTATGTAAACGTATCTCTCCTGATGTTGGTTGATATAATCCATTTAATATTTTCATTAACGTAGATTTTCCGGCCCCATTTTCCCCAACGATAGCATGTATTTCACCTTTTTGTACTTTAAGGGTAACACTATCGTTTGCAACTACTTTACCGAATACTTTTCTAATATTTTTCATTTCTAAAATGTAATTGCTCCCCATCCTTGATTCCTCCATTCTTAGTCTATATTTTTTATTATTTCTTCTACCCATCTGCAAAATTCAGCTGTAGCTTTATTTGCAGTATCCACTACTGACTCATGTGAATGTGCTGTTTTTGATATTCCTGTTGCCATATTTGTTATACAAGATATTCCTAAAACATTCATTCCTAAATAGTTTGCAGCAATTACTTCTGGAACTGTTGACATACCTACAGCATCTGCTCCAATTCTTGATAAATATTGAATTTCTGCTCCTGTTTCATAATATGGTCCTGTAAGTCCAGCATAAACTCCTTCTTGATAATTTACGCCAATTTTATCAGCCACCTCTTTGGCTTTAGCCATTAAATTTTTCTTATATGCTTCTGACATATCAGGAAATCTAGCTCCAAATCTCTTGTCATTTGCTCCTAATAAAGGATTATCTCCAAATAAGTTTATATGATCAGTTATAATCATTAAATCTCCAGGTGTAAAGCTTCTATTTACTCCACCAGCTGCATTACTTACTATAAGTTTTTCAATTCCAAACATTTTCATAACATATTCTGGATAAGTAACCTCTTTCATTGCATACCCTTCATAATAATGAAATCTTCCTTGCATAGCTAATAATTCTACATCTCCAATTTTTCCAAACACCAATCTTCCTTTATGCCCTTCTACTGTAGAAACTGGGAAATTTGGTATATCTTTGTAATCAACAAACTCTTTTTCAGTTATTAAATCAACTAATCCACCTAATCCAGAACCTAATATAACTGCAACTTTAGGTCTGTACTCTGTCTTTGCTTTTAAAAATTCTACTGTTTTCATAACTTTATCATACATTCTTCTTCCTCCTTAGAAAATTTTATTTTCAACTTATCAACTTACTTCTATATATTCTTCGAGAACAATTCATTATTTCCTTCTTTTTTTTCAAAATTAAATCCAATTTTTTTCAAATATTTGCTGTGTTTTTCATTATTAGACTTTGCAACTATAACATTTATACCTTCTTTTTTGAAATTATCTTTCATTTCTTCAAATAGATAACGCCCTAATTTAAAATCTCTATATTGTGGTGTAGCATAATCTACATCTACTATATATTTATCTCCTGCTTTTTCTCCAACTACTAAATTTGCTGGTATCATATTTCTAAGTACAAAGAAAACTACTTTATCTTTTTTATTTTCATTTGATTCAAAATCTGGAAAATAATTCTTAATATCATCACTATAATATTTGAAAAAATGTGAAAAATATTCTGAATTAAAATCTGAATTTAATATTTCGAAATCTTCTTTAGTTTGATAAATTTTTATTATGTAATAAATATCTGCTAAAGCAATAAATCCATTTAAAAACCCAACGGGCATTGCTCCTATTAAAAACCCATATGCAGAAAACATTCCAGCCCCAATCAAATTATACCATCTTAACTTAACAATAGAACTCATCATAAGCGATACCGCAACAACTACTGATGCAGCATATCCAAACCATTCTAACCAATTAATTGCTTCCATCTTTCATCTCCTCCTAGAAAACCTTTTCATTTTTATTATAAATTTAAGTTTTGCAATAAAAGCAAAACTTAGAAACGACTTAAAAATAACCTTCCCATTTTGTTATAAAATACGCAATAACTTAAACACTTTTATAACAAAATATAAAAAAATTACTTTTTAAACGTTAGTTAAATTTATTTTATTCGTTTTGTACTATCTCTTTCCTGAAGTGTATAATCAATAACTACCGTTTTTAACACCCCTGACTTACCTTCTACTTTGTCAAGCACTAAATTCGCAGCTTGAACTCCTGCTCCAAAATAATCATATTTTATAGTAGTAAGTGCTGGATTTGTATATTTAGATATTTCCATATCATCACTTCCAACTATCGACATATCTTCAGGAACTCTAATCCCTTTTTCATATAGATAATGCATAGCCGTAATTGCTAAATGATCTGTTGCTGCATAAATTGCTGTTGGTATCTCTTTTGATTTTTCAATTATATGTTTTATAGCTGTATATCCAGTTCCAACTGCAAAATCTCCTATATACATATATTCTTTTTTTATTGATATTCCATTTTCTTCCAAAGCATCCAAATATCCCTCTTTTGAAAGTTGACCTAAATATGTGTTGGTTTCAGGAACTCCTAAAAATGCTATCTTTTTATGTCCTCTTTCAATTAAATATTCAACTGCCTTTTTTGATGCATTATAATAGTCATATAAAACCGATGGAACATCTATTCGTCTGTTTTTTTGACCTATTATAACTAATGGAACATCTATTTTTTTTATGATTTCTATATGTTCATCTTTTAATTCTGTTGTAAAAAACAGTATCCCATCAACTCTTTTTTCTTGAAAAAGTTGAAAATACTTTATCTCTTCTTCCACTTTTTCTCTTGCATTAGCCAAAAGTATATTATACCCTTTTTCATTAAGAGTTTTTGCTACTCCTTCTACTGCAGTTGCGAATATACTTACATCAATTCTAGGTAATAACACCCCTATTAAATTTGTCTTGTTTTTCAAAAGCTCTTTTGCTAATAAATTTGGTCTATAATTATTTTCCTCTATTATCTTTTGCACTCTTTCTCTGGTTTCTTCTTTCACTTTTTCTGGTGCATTTATAACTCTAGATACAGTTGAAATAGAAACATCTGCTAATTTTGCAATTTTTTTTATTCCCATAAATATACCGCCTCTTTCTGAAAAGCTTTTCAATAATAATATTGTACCTTTTTTTTTTTATTTTGTCAAGAGGATTTTTTTATTTTTCGAACATTTATTTATCTTTTTATATAAAAAAATGTTCATTTTTATTCTTCCAATTCAAAGCTGAATGGTAAAAGTTCTTGAATAGTATAAATTTTATACTTTTTCGATAAATTTGAAAGCACAATTTCAGTTTCTGGTGTTGCAAATTCAGATATAACTTCTCTACAAGCTCCACATGGTGTAACTACATCCTCTGTATCTGCAACTATTACAATTGTCTTAAGTTTTTTCATTCCGTCAGTTACGCCAGAAAAAATTGCTGTTCTTTCAGCACACATTGTAAGACCATATGATTTATTTTCTACGTTTACACCTTTATACATTTTATCATTATCCCCTATTACAATCGCTCCCACTTTAAATCCTGAATATTTTGAATATGCTCTTTCTCTAACTTCAATAGCTTTTTCTATTAAATCTATGACATTCGTTTTCATATTCCACATCCTCCTTATTTGTTGTTTTGATTATTCTTTGAGTTTTTATTGGTTTCTTTTTCAACATTATTTATATTATTATATTTTTAAACTTATGTCAACTATTTATTTTTTACTTTTTTTTATAATTGTCCCATTAATAAACCTATTTTTATTGGTTTTTTATAATTATTCTTGTTTTTTATAAAATCATTTTTATAAAATTGTCCTATGGAAGAAATTGTAAAAAAAAGATAAAGTTCACTTTCTTATTTTCTTTTATAAATGGGCAGACACAGGGGTGGATTGTCAACATTTTTTAACACAATTTTTTCTCGGACATATTTTTTTTATATTCTACTGGTGTCTTATAGTTTAATGACTCATGAATTCTTATATTATTATACCAATTTACATAGTCAAATAATTGAGTTTCAAGTTCTTCAAAACTATTAAATATTCTATTAAATGCAAATTCTGTTTTTACAATTTTAAACGTAGCTTCTGCAACTGCATTATCATAAGGATATCCTTTTTTTGCTTAGCGATCTACTAATGTCAAAAGTTTTTAATAGTTCATCTATTGCTTTATTTTTAAATTCATTCCCTCTGTCAGTATGAAAAATACTAATGTTATCTAAAGCTTTTTTTACTCTTGAAAATGCGTTGATAACAAGCTCTGAATCTTTATTTTTTTCCTGCTGCATAACCTATTATTTCTCTATTGTGAAGGTCCAATAATACACATATATAATTCCATTTTCCTTTTACATTTATATAGGTCAAATCACTTACTACAACTTCTAAATTTTCTCTCAAATTAAATTCTCTATCTACTATATTTTCTACTTTTTCTTCATTGCATTTTACTCTATATACTTTATATTGTTTTATTGTATAATTTGAGACTAAACTATATTTTTTCATGATTTCCCCTATTTTCCTTCTTGAAGTTGTATAACCAATTTCTAATAATTTTACTTTAATTTTTCTTGCCCCATAATTATTCCTACTATCTTTAAATATTCTAATTATTTCATTTTCTAAATCCGTATCTTTTCCTTTTTTTGATTTAGATTTATAGTATATACTACTCCTAGATATTTTTAAAAATTTACATATGGCACTAATACTGTACTTAGACCCATTTGCTTTTATTATAGCTATCTTTGTCCCATTATCAGTGCCGCTTGCTTTAAAATATCATTTTCCATCCTTAATTGTTGATTTTCTTTTCTTAGTTTTATCAAATCTTCTTCTTTTTCACTTATGTTATCTTTAGCCTTAAAAAACTTATTTTTATTATAATCACTAGCCCATTTATTTAATTTTGATCTCGCTATTTTATACTCCTCTACTATTTCATTTGCACTTTTCCCATTGCTAAATAATCCTACTATTTGTTTCTTAAATTCATCTGTATATCTCTTCGATTTATTTGACTATTCTATTTTATTTTTTAATTATATCATGTCCGAATATTTTTTGTATGATTTATTATAACTTATCAAAACCTTAAACGGGGCATTAGAAAAATTAGAAGAAAAAGAAAAAAATGATATAAAAAGAAGAATATCAGAACAACTAGATGCTGATTCAAAACAAGATCTTTACGATCTATTAAAAGCCTTCGAAAATAAAAGCACTGCTAAAATAAATAAACTAAAAGAAAAAATAACAAAAAATTTATTAAAATTACCAAATAGAGATGAAATAGAAAAAGCAAACAATACTATTCAAGCATTAGAAATTGGAATGTTCATTGTAGCAAATGTCCCTGGAAACATAATGCCAGCATTTCTATCATCAAAAGTAGGAGGAGAAGGAGCAAAGTTTTTCGGTTCAGGATTAAAAGTTTTATTAAAAGAATCATTAGAAGGAGCTCTTAATTCTCCTAAATATATAAAAAAATGTTCATAAAAACCAACAAAAATGTTATAATCTTAATACAGAAAAAACACATTTTAAACTGTTTTAGAACCGAATTCAATTTTGACTTTTGTATCTAAATACCAAAAAAACTCAAAATCATAAAGTTTGTTCAAAATAAAACTAAAAAGATTTTATGAGAAAAAAGCGAAAAAGAAAACAATAGAAATTAATAATATAATCAATATAACTTTAAAGATAAATCTATTAAAAGATTTATAGCTTTTTTATCATAAAATCTCCTGAAGCTAAAACTGTCTGAGAGAGCGTCCTCCTCTAAAGCGAACGAGTTTTTTAGCTTCTTGATTTTTCTTTGCTTCGTTTCTTTGTATCAAGACAAAGAAATGAAGAGGTAAACAAAGGGATAAAATAACCTTTAGAATGTTTAAAATAAGCTAGCTTCCTCTGATAACGCATAAATGTTTTTCTAAATTTTTAATTTCTAAAAAATTTAACAAAATTGCATAGCTTATTTTCTGAATAAGTTTATATTCCCCTAATAAAAAATAAAAAAGGAGTGAAAAAATGGAAAAAGAATTAAAAGAAAAATTGCCAAGAATTATTATTTTTATAATATTGATATTATTAATACCAGTATTGAAACCAATGATCTTTGGGCATAGTGTAAAAGAGATAAGAACAAAGATGGAACAGGAACTAAAAAAAGATTACGGAGAAGATTTTATTGTAGAAAACATAGGAACAAGAAGTGCAAATGGAGAAAAATTTTATCAGGCAGAAATATATCCTAAGTCAATAATTGGAACAAATAAAGAATATGATAGTTATTATCATGCAAGAGCAAGTGTAGATATATTACCCTTCGGTAGATTGAGTGGAGTTGCAGGTACTTATGGAGAAATACAAATGAATGATGAAGCCGAAGAATTTCTATTACCAAAAGCAAAAAAAATATTTGGGGAAAAAATAAGAATGAAAGTACAAGTTGATTATAAAAAACATGAAGGAGATTGGTTTTCAAAATATTTTGTTTCAGGATTTCAAGAAAAAATGAAAGCAGTAAAAGAAGACCCCAAAAATAAAAGATTAGAACTAACTTTATACATTTATATATTTAATAAAATAGATAATGAAAAAGAAGAAAGGAGGAAAGAGATATATGAGTATATCCAATATTTAAAAAAGGATGGGTTGTTCAAATATTTAGAGATGGGAGTAATATTTATAGATGAGCGAGTATTAGCACCAGGATATTATGATTACACCTATGAAATAAAACACGGAAAAAAAGTAGCACTCACAGTAGATGGAGAAAAAGTGTATATGCCACCAATGAAATTAAGAAAGGAGATGAGCAAAAAGTTAGGAGAAGAAGTTAAGAAAATGAGTGATGATGAATTGATTAAGAGAATGAATAGGATAAGTAAAAGTGAGTTGAACTATTATGGCATAAGTAAATATAATGCTGAAAGATATGTCAGCATTTGTTCAGTAGAAATGCTAAGAGCGATTAATAATACGAAATATAGCAAAGAAAAAAAAGAAAAGATGCTATATAAAAGAAAGTATATTAAATTAAAAGATATCACTTACAAAAAGAACTTAGAATATATTTATATAAATAAAAAAGGAGAGGATAAAAATGACAAAAACAATTAATATTAAGGACAATGAATTACTAACATTTAATAATTTAGCAAATTTGGAGTGGCAGTTTTTAAGTATATTTAATAGCGAAAAGAAAATAAGTGATAATCAATCAACTTTACTAAAAGACCTACTAACGCCAGAATCATTTGTAAGAGAATATGATGATAAAAAAACAAAGAAAATTAAAACCAGACCTGTTTATGGAAATCAAAACGAACAACTAGACAAAACCCAAGCCCTAATCGAAATGCGAAAATCAGCAGGAATAGGAATGGAATACCTATCAAAATTAGATTCTGTTGGAAAATTCTTAGGAGAATGGGAAGTAATCTACGGAGGAGACAAATACAAAATAGTATCAGAATATTTAACAAAAAATATGTCAGATTATGTAGATATATATGCAACGTCATTAAATGAAATATTAGAAAAAAGCAAATCAGATAAAGATAATTTAGATAACTTAGAAAAATTAAAAACAAAAATTAAAAATCAATCAGATGCTAATTTTAATAAGTTATTAAAAGCTTTGGAAGAAAATAATGTAGAAGATGAAAAAAACATAAAAAAACAATTAGTAAAAGATTTATTAAATTTACCAAGTAGAGAAAAAGTGGAACAATTGAAAAAAAGTATTCAAATATTAGAAATGACAATGTTTATTGTATCAAATGTACCAGGCAATATAATGCCAGCCTTTTTCTTTTCAAAAGTAGGAGGAACAGAAGCAAAATTTTTCGGCTCTGGAATAAAAACCTTACTAAAAGAATCATTAGAAGGAGCAAGCGATTTTAGTAAATATTTTAAAAAATTCACAGGAGAATTAAGCGAATTAATGAGAGTACGATTTAACAATAGTAATAAATTAGAAAAACTAATGATATTATCAGATATACTTTTTGATAAAGGAAGCTATTTTACATTTAAAGGAATAGATGCTGGACTTAACGCATTAGGAGATTACGAAAAAAATAATGGAAAAGTATCAGATGAAAAAAATTTAGGAGAAATAACACTAACAGAAGAGCTGGATATGTTTGATGATGGATTTAGAGTATTTGTTTTGAAAAAAGGTGAAGATATATTAATAATAAGCAAAAATATTGAGGATAATAAAAGTGTCCAAAGTAAAAAAGCACTTCCAAAAAATTTAGATTATTTAAGAATAGTATATAATAAAATAAAAGATGATAATCCTGGCAGCAATATATTATTAAGCGGTTTGGATAATGGAGCAGATATATCATTCGTTACAGGTATACTAACTGAAAGACAATCAAAACTTTATTATAGTAATCCTCCTAAAAATCTTATTGACTTTATAAATTTTACTACAGAAGATATAAAAAGAGATTATAGCAGTACCAATAAAATAGTGATAACAGGATTAGAAAGTTATATAGCATCAGAATTATATGCTACTTTATGCTATAGTGTTTTAGAGGGGGGTACTCCGTATCTAATAGTACTGGGATTAGATTTTGTATTGTCTGTAATATCAGGAGCAATAGAAATATTCGAGGATATAAAAATAAGAAAACTTTATAGCGAATTGTTGTCTAAAGAAATAATAGATGATGAAAACAGTGGAATAAAAGGTTATATAACAAATAGATTAGAAAAAAGCATAAGTGATGGGACATATAACTTTGCTCCAATTGATTATTTAGAATTATATAGCAAAACTGCCTTTGATAAGTTAGAAGAAAAAAAAGATAACACTCTTGAATATAAAGATAATAAAAATTTAAGAGGACACAATTCAAATGAATTATTAAAGTTCGAAATGAAACATTTAATCGTAGATAGATATTATCTATATAAGTATATAAAGGATAACAAAGGAGAATATAAATTAAAAGAATGCAAATATATATATGAAGGATTAATTAAAGGAGAACGTGATTTAAAAAATAAAAAATACTTAAAAATAGAAATTCCACTAAAAGAGGCAAATAGCGAAGGTTATAAACTATATTCCCTATTAAAATTAATAAAAGATTTACAAAGAAGATTTCTACATGAGAATAATTTAGGAGAAGTAGTATATATAGAAAATGAAAAATCAAAAATAGGTAAATTAAAAGAGATTATGTTTGTTGAAAAAAACGAAGAGCAAATAGGAAAGATAAAAGGAAATGAATATCTATTTTTACCATGGCTGGACAAGCAAGGAAATATCGGACAAGAGTTACAAAAGGGATATATGGCATCAATACTAAAAAGTGTGTTATTACTACAAATTGTGAGAACTGATCCTGCTTATAGAGGATATGGAGAAGTAGCCTTAATCGAAAGATATGGAGAAAAAGATTATAAAATAGAATTAAACTTTAAAAAATTAACTGTAGAAGAATATTTGAAAAAGATGTTTTTTAGATATATTATCAAAGCTACTTCAAACATAACAACTGTAA
This sequence comes from Haliovirga abyssi, assembly GCF_030295325.1. Taxonomy (GTDB): domain Bacteria; phylum Fusobacteriota; class Fusobacteriia; order Fusobacteriales; family Haliovirgaceae; genus Haliovirga; species Haliovirga abyssi. The sequence goes on from NZ_AP027059.1 coordinate 1,634,223, forward strand.
TAAGAGATATGAGAGAAATCTATAAATACAATTACGCTACTAAAATAAAGGATATATTATCTAAAGAAGGTTTGTCCTTTTTAGATAACTATTGCACTATAGAACATATTAATGCTAAAAAATCTGTAATTAAATTTGAAGAAAAAAAAGATGAATTAAATTATGCTTATAATCCATTGGATAAAATCATTGGTGGAACATTAGAAATAGATGCTACAGATTTAGAAATAAACAAAGAATATTTACAATCATATTTAAAAGGATTATTGAAATATCTAGGGATAAATTCCAATAAAGATATTTCAGAATTAACCTTTTTTAATATATACAGCGGAAAGTATTGCACAACATTTATCTCCTCATTATCAGAGGTAGATACAGAAAATAAAATAGAAGAATTTATAAGTAAAGATAATTTTTTTAGTTCACTAAAAGAATTAAAATCAAATTTAAAAAAATATCCATTAAAAGAATTAATAGGTCTAAAAGTTAAAAAAGGAGAAGCAACTATAATCTTAGGAAATGAAAAAGATGAAAAAAAGGTAAAAGTATATAACAAAGAATTAGGAATAGATAATAAAGAAAAAGAAATAACATTAAAAATAACAACACCATCAAAATATTTTTTGAATATAGAAAGAGATAAACCAAATAATGATTATGAGCTGTATTCAAGTTTAGGATATAAAGATAAATATTATGACATTCGTAATATGGGAAAAAATTCTAAAGTAACAGCAGATGGAAAAGATATAAGTGGGACGTATAAAGGGAAAGATAAGGAAGAAAGTATGGTAAAAGATAAAATAAATAGAGATACAGGCTGCAAATATTATGGGGATAATCTTATCTTAATAGACCGTAATTTGCGTTATTATTACGGAGATAATTTAGATGATTATTTAACAATAAGTAACTATATGGAAGGATACTTAGGGATAGATTTAGTAGAAAAACCAAAAGAGAAAAAAGAAGATTTAGGCAAAGGATTTATGGATTATCAAGTAAAAATAAAAGGTATAAAATATGTTAATTTATTAAATTTAGAAATAATAAAAGAAGTAAATGAACACACAGTAGCAGAAATAGAAGGAATAATAGCAGGAGAAGATACAGATGAAGTAACTAGATTTCTAAATGTAGAAAAGCAAGGAATAGAAATATTATATGGAGATGATAATAAGCCTATATTTAGAGGATTAATTTATGAACATTCTATGGAAATAGAGCAAAATAGTTGTAAAGTAAAAATAAAAAGTTATTCATTAAGCAAAGAATTAGAAAAAGAAAAAAGAAACAGAGTATATCATAATCTTGGCACAAAATATGAAGATGTAATAAGTAAATTAAATGAAACTTATCAAAATAAATACTCATTTGGATTTAATAGTCATATAGACAAACAAGAATTAATAACAGAATTAAACCCAGTAGAAGTGCAATATAAAGAAAGTGATTGGGATTTTTTAAAGAGAATATTAAGAAGAGAAAATGATTTAATAATAGTAGATGATAGCAAAGGTAAAAATCCCAAAACAGTAGCAGGAATAGCAATAGGAGAATTTGGAAGTAGTCAAAAAACGATAGATAATAAAAATTTATTATTAAGTAGAAAGATGAAAAAAGGGGTCATAGAAAATAGTTACAAATTAAAAGGATATCCTCAAATTAAAGGAGAAGAACTGTTTTCAATAGGTAATCCATATAATATAAATATTGATGTAAATACAGGGAAACAAGATTCGCTATTATTAATAAAAAACAGGATATACAAAGAAGGCGGAGTATTAAAATCAGATTTAGTATTTGTAAGACGAGATGAATTTAATATAGGAGTAGTAAAAAGAGAAGAAAGTATAACAGGACTAACATTAAAAGGGACAATAAAAAAAGTCTCAAAACAACATAAAGCACAAATAGAATATACAGAAATGGAAAATGAATATGACGAAAGTAAGAGTTACTATTACCCAATAGAAAGAATGTATACAGGTACATATTTCACGCCAGAAGAAGATACATTAGTAGAAGTCCATTTTGGAGCTGAAGCAGGAGAAGTAAGTATAAGAAATGTAAGTAGTAAAACTGAAGATATAGATAACGACCCAGATGTAAAAGTAATCAGAACAAGTTTTGGAAAAGAGGTCAGATTTGATTCTAAATCAATAAAAATAACAGGAAAAGATGATGAAAGTTATGTAGAGATAACAGAAGAAAGTGTGGGATTAACAAAAGGAGAAAAAGAGATAATTTTAAAAGATGGTAAAATAGGAATAAATAATAAAGATAGCACAATAACTATGGATGATAAAAAAGTAAATATCACAACTGGTGGAAGTGCAATAACAATGAAAGATGATAAATTAACTTTAGATAACGGTGGAGTAGGGATAGAAATAGGAAACGGAAAGATAAATTTAGGATAAGAAAAAAAGCTATATAGGAACGTTTAAAAAATAAACTTTTTTAAACGTTCCATAATCTATTTTTTTTCTACACACGATTCTCTAATCAACAATTTTGGTTCTAATATTTTATGCAAATAAATACCTTCTTTTCGCTCTTTTAATAGTTCAACAAGTCTTTCGCAAGCTAGATCTGCTAATTTATCCTTCGGTTGTAAAATAGTAGTTAATTTAGGAGAAAAAAACTCTCCAATCTCCAATCCATCATAACCTATAATTGATACATCTTGCGGTATTTTTACATCTTTTGATTTTAAATATTCTTGAATTCCTAACGCCACTATATCTGTTTGTGCAAATATAGCATCTGCATTTTTAAATTCCTCCAAATTCTCTTTTGCTAACTCATATCCTGCTTCAAATGACGTTTTACACTTAAATACATTTTCAGCTTTCAATTTATATCCAACTTCTTCTAATGCCTCTTGATATCCATGTGTCCTGTCTTGGAATTGAGTATCATACATTTCATCTGTAATTGTAATTATTTTTTTATGTCCTAAATTCAGTAAATATTTTGTAGCCATATATCCACCTTTTTTATGATCTGTATAAACATAATCTATTTTATCAGAATGAAAATATTTAGGCCTAAAATGTAAAAATGTAACAGGTATATTAAATTTATTTATATATTCCCAATCTTCTGGTAATATATCCGGACTAGCTATAATTAACCCATCTACTTTCCTTTGACTTATTATTTTTTTTATATTACTTTCATTAGTAAATTTATTTTTAGGAAACTTTATAATTACATCTAATGAATGTTTTTCAAATATTCTTTGTATATTTTTTAATAAATATGCCAAAAATAGACTTGTTCCTGTTTGTTCATAAGTCTCAGGATATATTAGCCCTACCGTCCCAGTCTTTTGCGAACTAAGAGCTCTAGCATTATGATTAAATTCAAATCCTAACTCTTCTGCTATTTTTTTTATTTTTTCTTTTGTTTTTTTAGATACTCTAGGACTATCATTTAGACTCCTTGACACAGTTGAATGATCAACTCCTGCTATTTTAGCAATATCTTTTATTGTAATACGCATTTTTTTCACCTCAATTCACTAAATTTATAAATATTTTAAAATAATATTTTTTTATTTTTTATTAACTTCTTTCATTTGTTTTATTTCATTTTTATCATCTACAACAAATTCAGAAATTTTATCTCTTATTTTTAATACTTCCATTTCTATTTTTCCTATTCCATTATCTATCTCTTCCGAATTATCTATTAATTCTTTCGATGATCCTGTTAATTTTTCCATAACTCCTTTTATCTCTAATACTTCTTTGTGCATTTCATTCATAGCTGTCATTCCACTGGTAATATTAGCTGATTGCTCTTCAGTAGCTGCTACACTATTTCTAATCATATCATTTATATTTTCTATAGCACCAATTATTTGTTTTAAAAATTCTCCTGTTTTAGCATATACTTCTACTCCGCTTTCTACTTCATTTAACCCAATATTTATACTAGATTTTACATTCTCAGATTCTTGTCTCATATCTAAAACCATATTTTCAATATCAGATGCAGCTTGAACTGATTCTTCAGCTAATTTTTTAACTTCATTTGCTACAACTGCAAATCCTTTCCCAGCATCTCCAGCTCTAGCTGCTTCTATCGCTGCATTTAATGCCAATAAATTCGTTTGCTCTGATATTTGATTAATAACTCCAACAAATTTTTCAATAGAGTTAAATTTATCAATTAGTTTATTTTCTAATCTAGATATTTCTCTTACTTCTCTTTCTATTCTATTAATGCTATCTACTGCTTTTTCTATATAACTACTTCCCTCTTTTGCCATATCAGATGCACTTTCTGACCTATCGTTTATTTCAGTTATATTTCTACTTAATTCCTCTGCTGCTATATTAATCTCTTCTAATGATGTATTCATATTTTCTATTTCTCTTACTTCTAATAATAATTTTTCTCCAACTTTATGAAAATCCTTAACGAATTCCGTTACAGTTACTTGATTTTTATCTGATAATTTATTTATTTCATCTACTGATTTTACAGAATTATCACTAACATTTAATATCATTTTTACAATGTTTTTCAAATTATCAACCATTGCATTAATTCCAATTCCTAATTTACCTAATTCATCTTCATTCTTTATAATAACTTCTTTTGTTAAATCTCCATTTGATACATAATTTGTAATATTTAATATTTCTAATATTTTCTTTGCTATTTTTGAAATAACAAATACTATTATTAATGATGAAACTATTGCACCTATAATCACTAAAATTATTATAATATTATTACTAGACTTTAACGTACTTGATTGAGTCTCATCCAAATTTTGTATAATTGATTTTTCATCTTCTTCAAAAGACTTTATAGAATTATCTTTCATATTACCAATTGTCTTTAATAATTTAGATTTATCACTGTCTAATTTTTGTAGTGTTGCATATAACGATTCTGTAGAAACTACAAATCCAATCATCCCTTTAACATTATTTTCTTTATCTTTTATTGGTACATATGCAATTCTATAATTTTTATCTTTTATTTTTGTATCTTTTATTACTAAATCACTATTTTTTATCTTTTCAAACAGATCTTTTTCATCTTCTAACTTCAACCTTCTATGTCCACCAAATGTACTTGTATAACTTTTCCACTTATTATATAATACTATATCTACTCCAATATACGCTTTTAACTCATCAATAAACTCACTGTTTATTGGCAAAGTTACTACAAACCCTCCTGCTATTTGATGTAGTGAATCTATTATTGGTTCATATATTTGAATTGCTAATCCATCCTTAGAGTCTACAACATCTCTTAATTCTTTTTTCTTCTTTATCATATCTGATATATTTTTATTATTATAACTTTTCTTTAATTCTCCATACTTAAATTTACTAGTTGCAATTACCATTCCATTTTTTATAAACAAATTTAATCCAATAGGACTATTACTCCAAGTTTCTTTTTTTATATCATTAAGAAAACTTGTAAATAATAATATACTTCCAGTTTGTTTAAATCTTTGAACATAATACCCACTTTTCTTATCTAACATTGGTCTAGTATCTTTTTCAACTAATGCATCTGTCATTAGATTTACAACTTTTGAAGTTTTAGATACAATATTTACCATCTTTGAATTCATCTCTATTTTATTATCAATAAATTTATTCCCAGCTTTCGCAGCTTGTTTTATACTATTTTTTAATTGATTTTCTTTTCCCTCTTTTATCTTTTCACTTGTTTTAGATAGACTTTTATTTACTTCAGATGAAAAATTTTCAGTATTTGTAATTGTATTCTCTTTCATTTTTTCTAATTTTTCATTAACTGAATATTTAACTTTAAAAAAACCTGTTTTTAATAAGAAAGATGATACTCCTGAAACGACTCCCACCAATATTATTATTACAAATATTACTGGCAGAAGTATTTGTAGCTTTATTCCTATATTTTTTTTATTCTTTTTCACTTTTTTCATCTTCGATTCCCCCTATTTTATATTTTTTTATTTATTTTTTTTTATATTATATCATTTTTTTAACTATTTTTTAACTGTTTATAAATATTAACATAGGAATGGCTTAAAAATAACTTACATATTTGGCGATAAAATATGTAACGTTTCAAACATTTTTATTGTCGAATATGAGAAGCTTATTTTTTAAACGTTCTATAAAATATATTAACATTTATAAACAGTCCGCCCCTATATTATAGAGGCGGATAAACTATTTATAATCTTACTTTATTATTCTTACTTTTGTGGAGATCCTGCTGGATATCCAGTAATATCTTCTAAATCTGCTTCTAAATATTCCATAGCTGTTTTTGCATCTTGTTTTCCTGTTAATACATCATATACAGCAGTGTAGAATTTTTGAGAAGTTTTTGCATAATTTGGTGCTGTTGCTGTTGATGGTCTTGCTACAGCACTTGTAAATACATTATATAAACTTCCAAAGAATGGAGCTGCTGCTAATACATCTTTATCTTTATACAATGATTTTATTGTTGGATTATATGATCCTTCTATAGCTCTCATCTTTTGCACTCTTTTTGAAGTTAAGAACAATGTTACATCTGCAGCTATAGCTTTATGTTCACTATATTTACTTACTGCTAATTGCCATCCTCCAAGAGTTGCTGCACCCATTCCAGATTTTCCTGCTGGTAATGCAGATACATCAAATTTTCCTTTTATTACGCTATCTTTACTATTTCCTAATGAATATGCATATGGCCAGTTTCTCATAAATGCAGCATTTCCTGATTGCCAAACTGCACGGGCTGATTCTTCTGCCATTCCAGTTACACCTTTTGGTGAAATTGTTCCTACCCAATTTTTAGCTCTATTTATTGCTTCTATTGCATTCGGATTATTTATTGTGATTTTTTTGTCTGGACTTACTATTGATCCACCACCATTTGATTTAATCCATTCTAATGCATCACAAGTTAATCCTTCATATGCATCTCCTTGCCATACAAACCCTTGGAAATCTTGGTTCCCAGCTGCTCTTTCTCCAGCTTGAATTTTTTTAGCTGCTATTTCTAAGTCATCCCAAGTTTTAGGAGGAGTCAAACCATATTTAGCTAATAAATCTTTTCTATAATAAAGCATTCCAGCATCTGTAAAGAATGGCATAGCTACTAATTTCCCATCTACAGTATTATTTTTAACTATTGCTGGAAAATGATCTCCTACAACGGCTTTTGCTCCATATTGATATAAATCTACTAAATGCTCTGCCATATCTCCAGGCCATATAACATCAATTTGATAAATATCTATTTCTGGACTTTTAGCTTCCATAAATTGTAAATATAATCCTAATCTATCAGTTGTAGAATCAGGAGTGTCCCATACTTTTATCTCTACATTTGGGTGTTCATCAGTATACCATTTTGCAGCTTTTTTCATTAATTCTAATTCATTTCCTACTGCTCCACTTGCTATCTTAATAACCACTTTTCCATTATCACTTTTAGCAGCCTTCTTTTTAAATAAAGAATCAAAGATACCTCCAAAAGCAACTGCTGAAACAAACACCCCAACCATTAACATTACTAAAAATTTCTTCATAATCTTTCTCCTCCTCTTTTGGTTTTTTCTTTTTATATTTTTTACAAACTAAAAACAATATTGTTTTTGAATAAGCCTCACTTCCTTCCTATTACAAAATTTATATTTTTAATATTTTTATCCTTTTACAGCTCCTGCTGTTAATCCAGCCACAATACGTTTTTGGAAAAATAAAACTAATATAATTATAGGTATTGTAACTACTACTGCTGCTGCCATAATTTCACCAAACGGCTCTTGCCTAGCAATCTTTCCACTAAATAACGCAATAGCTATTGGAACTGTTCTAGCTGTTGGTTCTATAGATGTAAATGTTAAAGCAAATAAATACTCATTCCAAGCTGATATAAATGCTAATAACCCTGTTGTAACTAAGGCTGGTGCAGTTAATGGTAACAACACATATTTAAAACTTTGAAATGGTGTTGCTCCATCTACTTGTGCTGACTGCATAAGTTCTACTGGTAAATCTTTAAAAAATGATGTCAATACCCAAGTTGTAAACGGTAATGTAAAAATCATATATGAAAGAATCATACTAGGCATTGCTGAAATTCCTAATACATTTACTACAGCATATAATCCTGTTAATACAGTTACTTGAGGAAACATTGTCATTGATAAAATTGTGTATAGGGCTATTCTTTTCCCTTTAAATCTTAATTTTCCTAATGCAAAAGCTGCAAAAGCTCCTACTATTAATGATAAAACTGTCGTTGTTGTTGCCACTATTGTACTATTCCATAGTCCTCTTATAAATCCTATATTTTGGAATACTGATATATAATTTTTAAAAGAAAATGATATCTTATGTGTCATAGGATCTCTAGGTATAAAAGTTGCTGGCATCATTTGTAATTGAGCTTCTGTTTTAAGAGAAGATATAATTGCCCAATAAAACGGGAACAACATATATACAAATATTAATATTACCATTGTCCAAAGTCCTACTTTTCCAAGTATTTTTTTTGTTTTTTTACTCATAATCATTCGTCATCAACTCCTAACATCTTAATGTAAGTAATAGCAAACCCAAATATTAATATAAATATTATCACACCAATACTAGATGCCATTCCCATATTTCTATAATTTATCAATTGCGCATAGTTATAACTTGCCATTGAAAATCTTCTTGTAGATAAAAGGACTTGAAACAAATCAAATACTCTAAGTGCATCTAATGTTCTAAATACAAGAGCTATTGCTATTGCAGGTTTTAATAATGGTAATGTTATAGAAAAAAATTGTCTTATTTTTCCAGCACCATCAACCTCTGCTGCTTCATATAATGATCCTGGTATTACTTGTAGTCCTGCCAAAAGCAATAATGCCATAAATGGTGTAGTTTTCCATACATCTATTGCTATAATAGATGGCATTTGCCATGCTTCATTTGTCAAAAATGATATATTTCCATTTCCAATCCCTAGTTGAGATAAAAGGGAATTAAAAAATCCTATCCGTGTAGACTGAAACATCCATCCCCACATTCTAGCACTAACTACAGTAATTATCGCCCACGGAACTAGCATTATTGCTCTCATTGCTCCTTTTCCTCTGAAATTACTATTGACGACAAGTGCTACTATTAATCCTAATATCGTTTCCAGCAAAACTGACCAGAAACTGAATGTAATTGTATCTTTTATTGATTTTATGAACTCTACATCACTTGCACCTATTATATAATGTTTTCCAAAAATATTTATTCTAGAAAGTTCTTTAAATCTTATAGGTCTTCTAGGCAATACATCTATTGCTCTTTGAGTTTTCGGATCAATTTCCTTTATTGTAAAACTAAGTAACTTTTGATAGTTTTTTAAACCTATAAAATTAGTTTTATTAACCCCAGCAAACCTTTTATCAGTAAAACTTGTATAAAACACCTGAATTAACGGATAAGCTGCCAAAAGTAACAAAATTAAAAATGTAGGAAGCAATAACTTAGTTGCTAGGCTTTGCTCTTGCTGAGCCAATCCTTTCATCTTTTTATTTCCCATAATTTCCCCTCCATTTCTTATAAACTTATATTTTCTTCTGTCTCTTTATCAAATATATGGCATTTAGTTGTATCAAACCATAATTCATATTTTTGTCCTGATTTTACTGTTACTCCTTCACTTCCTAATCTTGCTATATATTGATTTTTTCCTGGTGTGAAATATACAAATACTTCATTTCCCATTTGTTCTACTACATATATTTCTGATTTCACATAATTATCTTTTTCATCTGGATGTGTTTCATGACTTCCTATATGTTCTGGTCTTATTCCAAACCATACTTCTTTCCCTACATATTTTTGTACTTTATCTGCTTTTTCTTTTGGCAATCTTAATTTCATATGTTCTGTTACTACATATGTTGTATCTCCTTCTTTTTCTAGTTTTGCTTCTACTATATTCATTGATGGACTTCCTATAAATCCTGCTACAAATTTGTTTTGTGGTTCGTTATATAATTTTAATGGAGTGTCCACTTGTTTTATTACTCCTAATTCCATTACACATATTCTATCTCCCATTGTCATCGCTTCTACTTGGTCATGTGTTACATATATCATTGTTGTCTTTAATCTCTTATGTAATTTTGTTATCTCCACTCTCATATGCACTCTTAATTGGGCATCCAAATTTGACAATGGTTCATCAAATAAAAATACTTCTGGATCTCTTACTATTGCTCTACCTACTGCTACTCTTTGTCTTTGTCCTCCTGACATCTCTTTTGGTTTTCTATCTAATAGATCTGTTATTCCTAATATTTCTGCCGCATTTTTTACTCTTTTATCTATCTCTTCTTTTGGTGTTTTTGCTAATTTAAGACCAAATGCCATATTATCATATACATTCATATGTGGATACAAGGCATAATTTTGGAATACCATTGCTATTCCTCTGTCTTTTGGCGGCAACTCATTTACTATTGTATCTCCTATTGCTACTGTTCCTCCTGTTATCTCTTCTAGCCCTGCTATCATTCTTAATGTTGTTGATTTTGCGCAACCAGATGGTCCTACAAATACCATAAATTCTCCATCTTTTATTTCCAAATTGTGTCCATGTACCGCTTTAAATCCATTTGGGTATGTTTTTTCCATATCTTTCAAAACTACCTTTGCCATATTGCTACCTCCTTCATTTACTTTCAATTTTTTACATTTTTACATACGTTTGTCCTTATTTGTTAAATATACAATATATTTTTCCAAAAATCAAATTTATTTTTTAATTTTTGGTTATTTTTTAATCACAAATATATAATCAATACTTTTTTTATTCACTCATTACCCAAATACACTCGTTTGGAGTTAACTTTATAGTTTTTCCCAATTTATTTCCTGTTAACAACCCAACTCCTGCAAACTCAATATTTATAACTTTTTTATTTTCAGATAAATTATGAATAAATAAAATTTGTTTATTCTCATAGATTTTTTTTACAATATATAATTCTTTATCTTCGTTATCTTCAAAAATTGTCTCTGAATTAAAAAAATCTATATATTTTTTTCTCACTTCAATCATATTTTTAATCCCATAAAATAATTTTGATTCATCATTTGTTTTATCTTTATCGATTTTTTCAACTTTATCCCACCTCATTTTACCTCTGTTAAAAAATCTAGCATCTTCATACCCTGTTTTTTTACTGCTTTCTAAATAAAATTCTTCATCATTTTCTTGTCCAATTTCATCTCCATAATATATAATCGGAGAACCTATAGTTGTAAACATCATAGAATTCAATAAAAGTATTTTTTTTATATCTTTTCCTAGCATATTATAAATACGTCCTGCAATTCCTTCTCCTTCTCTAAAACTGTATTTTTTATCTATTAAATAATTTTCTAGCATTACTTTTCTCTCTTCTGGAGTTACAAATTCTAAAGTCAATTCATCATGACATCTTAAAAATGAGATCCATTGACACCCTTTAGGTATTTTAGGAGTATATTCAGAATCCAAAGCATCCACTATATATTTAGAGTCTTTTTCTGCTAAACTAAGATAAAATTTAGGCATTAGTGGAAAATGATATGCTGTTTGGCATTCATCACCATCCCCAAAATATTTCACTACATCTTTTGGTTTCATATTTGCTTCTGCGATTAATAATGTCCCCTCTTGAACATAATCTAAAACTCTTCTAAAAATTTTTAAAATTATATGAACTTCATCTAAATCTTCACAATTAGTTCCCTCTTTTTTCCAAACAAAAGGTATAGCATCCATCCTCAATCCATCAATTCCTTTTGATTTCCAAAATAATAAATTCTTTAACATCTCTATTAAAACTTTAGGATTTTTATAATTCAAATCAGGTTGGAATCCATAAAATCTATGAAAATAATAATCATCTGTTTTTGGGTTGTATTCCCAATTGCTGTTTATCATACCTTTAAACAATAATCTTGCATCTAAATATTTATCAGGTTTATCGCTCCATATATAATAATCTCTGTATATAGAATTTTTGTCTACTTTAGCCTTTTTAAACCATTCATGCTCATCAGACGTATGATTTACTGCTAAATCAAATAATATTTTTATTCCATATTCATGTGCAATTTTAACAAAATTTAAAAATTGTTCTGTTCCGCCTAACTCTTTTCTTACATTATAATAATCTCTAATATCAAATCCTTGATCTCTCATTGGAGAATCTAACATTGGTAAAAGCCACAAAGTATTTACTCCTAATTTTTTTAAATATGGCAATTTTTCTATTAAACCTTTAAAATCTCCAGCATATAAATCTACATATAAAGAATATACAACTGACTCTTTATACCAAAATTGATTTTCAACAACTACATTTTTATATTTTTCTTTTTCTACATCAATTATTTTTTTTAGTTCATCTAGTTCTTTTTCTTTACTATCGCCATAAAGAGTTTTCCACAAATTTTCTATTTTTTCCATCTCCGACCTCCTCCACACGTGTGTAGTGTGTTTTAAAATAAAAATCGACTATTCATAAAGTCGATTTTTCAAAATACACACATTTGTATTGCTTCATATTACTAATATATTACATTTTAAGAATTTTGTCAACCTTTTTTTGGTAATTCTTTTATTTTTTATGCTCAATTTTTGATACTACTGCCAACGCTTTCCCTTTTTCCATCTTTATAGATGCTGATTTTTCAATAATTAAGTTGCTTATTCCTAAAGAATCTCCCTTTTTAATTTTTTTATTTTCTATATTATATTTAAATCCATTTAAAGTAATAACTATTTCTTCGCTAAAAGGAATTATAGAAAAAATATCTCCTATTCTATTTTTAATTTTATAAATTTCTTCTCTTTTTGTAATCATTCTCAATTCTTCATTTTGATTATTAATAACTATATTTTTAAATTTATTTAATAAATTTATATTAACGAGAGTATGATCTACTCTTCCTCCAATAGCTCCTTCTAATATTATTTCATCATAAAATTTATATATTATTTTCAATAATATTTCTGTGTCTGTTTTATCTTTATCTGGATTATATCTTTTTATTTCTACACCTTTTTCAATATAATAATTTAATATTTCGCCAGAAAGAGAGTCAAAATCTCCTAAAATCATCTTTGGAATTATATTTAATTTATAAGCAATTTTAGCTCCACCATCTGCACAAAATATATCAATTTTTTCTGCTTTATATTTTTCTAAATATTTATAATTAATATCCTCTAAATTTAAAAATATTACAGCTTTTTTCATTTTCATCTCCTAATTGATTAATCATCATCTTTTGTTGTATCCACTTCAATAAAAATTGGTAAATGATCAGATATAGTTTTTCTTACTATACTATAATTTTTATTTGTAAAATTATATACTCCATAATCACCCGTGAACTCTTTAGTATATTTATAACTCAAAAAAAAGTTATCATAACTTTTAGATAAGCTATGTTTTCCTATTGTAGTTTTATATTTCGAATTTACAACAGCAAATATATTATCTTTGCCTGCATAAATTTCTTTAAATCCCTTATTATATGATGGCAGATTAAAATCACCAGCTATTATTACATCTTGTTCTCTTCCATTCTTTCTTTGAAAATAATCATATACATTATCTAAATATCCTGCTTCTTTTTCCCTAACAGCCCTATTTTTCCCATATATAAAATGACATAAAATATATGTAAAATCAAATTTTCCTATTTTAAATTCAGCTCCATATGGTTCCCGAGAAAATTCATTCTTCTTTTCTTTATAAAATCCATAATATTTAATAAATTTAACTTTATTTTCTTTCCAAATATATCCATAATACTCTTTATACCTTCCATTTCCTACCTTCTTTTCAGATATATGATAATCCCATTTTTCTCCAGTTTCTATTTCTAACTCTTTTTTTACTTTTTTTATACCAGTTTCATTCATCACCTCTTCCAAACCAATTAAATCAAATAAAGATATTACTTTTGCAAATTTTTTATAATTTTTTGATTTCCAGCCTAAATGTAAAGAGTTAAATGAAGATATAACTCCTATATCATTAGAAAAAGTAAATATTTCAATTACCATATATATAATTATAATTTTAAGCTTCATATTTTTTACCAACTTTTTTTATATATTTTTTTCATCTTTTTTTATCTGTTTTTTTTATAGGAATTTTTAAAATAAATTCCATAAATTCTCCATATTCTGAATTTATATCTATATCACACATATATTTATCTAAAATCATTTTTGTATTATGTAACCCAAATCCATTTCCTTTTCCAGCTTTTTTCTTTGTAGAAAATCCAAATGTAAACAGTTTATCTTTGTCCTCTTTTTTTATACCTAATCCATTATCTTTTAATTTTACAATAATATTATCATTTTCGAAATAAGTTGTTATCGTTATTTCCCCATTTTCTATTCCTTTTTCTTCAATTGACTCATAAGAATTTTTTATAAAATTGCTATATATTTGAATCAATTGCCCTTTGTCACTTAATAGATCAGGAACATCTCCTTTATTAAATTTTATTTTTATTTTCCTTTTTTCAATAGATGACTCATAAAGCTCTAAAACTTCATCTAATATTTCATTCATATTATTATAATCTTCTGTTCCTAATTCTCCAATAAAATTTTGTTGAAGATGTATTATATCTTTTAAATGATTTATTTTTTTGTATAAAAACTTAAATTTCTCTGTATAGCCTAGTTCTCGATTTTTCATAGCATCAATTAGTTTAGGCATAATATTTTCTATTTTTTTTAAATTTTCGCTTTTATTCTCTACCCTTTTTATCTCTTGAAAGGCTATTTCTTCAAAAAACTTTATTGTTTTATTCTCTTTTCCTTCCTCTTTTTCTAAAATTTCCTCTATATTCAAATTTATAATATTTACTATATTTCCAATATTATGTATAACTCCTGCTGTTACCTCTAATAGCCCTCTATTATAAGCATTTTCTACCATATCATTTTGTTGTTCTCTAATTTTAATATTTGCATCTTCTAATTTTTTCGTTCTATCTTTTACTTTTAATTCCAATTCTTTTGCATATCCTTCTATTCTTTTTTGTAATTTTTTTAATTCTGTAATATCCTTTACAACTATTTGAGCTATTTTTTCATTTTTATTTACTAAACTAGCAGATAAAATAATATATTTATCATTTTCTAATTCAATATCATAATTGTAAACAGGTTCATTTATTTTTATTTTTTCTCTTATTTTATTCATAGCATCTAATGTTATTAAGGTTAATATATTTAATTTTATTACATCTATAGTTTTTAGGTCAAATATACTAAGAAATTCTCTGTTAAACTCTTTTATTTCACCAGTTTGATAATTGAATATTACCATACCAACTGGAGAATAATTAAAGAGATTTCTATATTTATTTTCAGACTCTTCTAATTCTTTTAATGTTTCGGTTAAAGTATCATTTATAGCTGACATCTCATTATATGCAGCTTCTAATTCATCTGATTTTTCTTTTATCTCTTTTTTTGATTTTTCATTTTTTTCATTTTCTTCCTTTAATGAATTTGTCATTTTATTAAAATAAATTTCTAACTCTCTAAATTCATCTTTTCTTTTTAAGTCTATTCTATATGATAATACCCCATCTGATACTTTTTTAAATCCTTCCCTAAATATTGATAATGGTTTTAAAAAATAATTATACTCAACATAATTAAATATTATAAAAAGTATCATTACTAATAGTAATAATATATTAATTTTATACTTTATATCTTTCATATCATTTTCTACTTTTGTTTTATTATAACATATTTCAACTTCTCCTATTTTTTCTCCATTTTTTTCCAATTTTAAATTATATTTTTTATGAATAGAGTTACTTTTTTCTAAATCCAAAATTATATTATCATCTATATTTTTAACTATAATTTTTGAAATATAGCTATTTTCTAAAAATTTAGACAAACTGGTATATAATAAGTCAAAATCATAATCCCACACAGGAGAAACAATTAAATCTTTTACTACATGATTAGATATCTCTATTTCTTTATTTAATTCTTTTAGTTTTTCTTTTTCTAATCCAGAATAAACAAATGTCCATAATATCAAAAATGTAATTAGCCCAGATATCATAGAATATATAGTTAATTTCTTTTTAATTTTCATAAAATCGCCCTCTTTTTTTTTAATAAGGAACGTTTAAAAAATAATATTCTCATATTTTGTTATAAAAACTCTTGAACCATTGAGTATTTTAAAACAAAATGAAAAGGTTGTTTTTAAATCATTCCTAAAACATTGCGTATTTTAAAGCAAAATAGGAATGTTATTTTTAAGCCATTCCTAACTTATTTTTTATTGTTCCCTATTCCCCTTTTTTTCATTATTTCTTTAGCTACTTTCACTGCTTCTACTGCATCTTTTGAATAATATGCCCCCATCGTTTCAGCAAAATCAGGAGTTACAACTGCTCCTCCTACCATAATATCTACTGATAATTTTTCTTTTCTTATTGCCTCTATTGTTTTTCTCATCTCTACCATAGTTGTAGTCATTAGTGCACTTAATCCTATTATATCTACATTTTCTCTCTTTGCTGCTTCTAAAATTTCTTCTGTTGGTACATCTTTTCCTAAATCTACTATTTCAAATCCATTATTTTCTAATAATACTGTTACAATATTTTTTCCTATATCATGAATATCATTTTTTACAGTTGCAAATATTACTTTTCCTAAACTATTAGAATCTCCTTCTTTTATCTCTTTTTTTACTCTTTCAACACCTTTTTTCATTGCTTCAGCAGACATCATTAATTGTGGTAAAAAATATATCCCTTTATCATATAAATCTCCAACTTCTGTTATTGCTGGAATTAATATTTTATTTACAATATCTAAAGGCTTCTCTCCACTTTCTAATATTTTTTCTAATATTTCTTTTATCTCTCCTGTATCCCCTTTTATCACGCAATTATAAGCTTGTTTTTCTAATGGTATATCTTTTTCATCTTTTTTTGTTTCTGTAACGCTCATTCCACTACTATATAAGATATATTTTCCAGAATTTTTATCTCTTCCAGTTAATACACAAGAAGCCATTAATGCATTTTTCATTTCCATATTCATAGGACTCATTATAGGAAGATCTAGTCCTGCTCCTATACACATAGATAAAAAAGCTGCATTTACATATTTTCTATTTGGTAATCCAAAAGATATGTTGCTAACTCCAAGTACCGTATTAACTCCTAATTCTTTTTTTACAAGTTCTATTGCTTTAACTGTTTCTAATACTTTATCTTGTTCTGCAGAGGCAGTTAATACCAATGTATCTATCAAAATATCTTCTTTTTTTATTCCATATTCCATTCCTGTTTTTACAATTTTTTCAGCAACTTTTAATCTCTCTTCTGCCGTAGCAGGAATTCCATTTTCGTCAAGTGCTAGTCCCAATACAGCAGCTCCATACTTTTTCGCTAATGGAAATATAGTTTCCATACTTTTTTTCTTTCCCATTACCGAGTTTATTAATGGCTTACCAGAATATGCTTTTAACCCCGCCTCTAATGCAATTATATCCGTTGTATCAATTGTCAAAGGAACATTTACAATATTTTGAACTGCTATAATAGCTTTTTTCATCATTTTAGCTTCATCAATTGTTCCAAGCCCAACATTAATATCCAAAACATCTGCTCCAGCTTCTACTTGAGCTATAGCTTCTTTTCTTATTTGAGTTGTTCTATATTCCTTTATATCTTCTTTTATTCTTTTTAAGGCATTTGGATTAATTCTTTCTCCTAAAATCTTTACCATTTCTGGATAACCAATTCCTACAAATTGACTTCTGGATGTAAGATACGTTATATTCTTTTTTAATTTTTTCTTATTAGATTTTCTATTTTTAAATCTTTCAGCAATTTTTCTCATATGAGTTGGTGTTGTTCCGCAACATCCACCTATAATATTTATCCCTAAATCATAAAATTTTTCTGAATATTCTAACATAAATTCAGGTGTTGCATCAAAAACTGTTTTATCTCCTTCTAATCTAGGCAATCCTGCATTTGGCTGCACAAATAGAGGAACATCTGTAACTTCTATCATCTCTTCTAAAAATTTATATAACCCTTCTGATCCTAAGCTGCAATTTACACCTATAGCATCTACTCCCAAAGCATCTAATATTATTGCTGCTGTTTTCGGATCTGTTCCTGTTACACTTCTTCCATCTGCTTGAAATGTCATTGAAGCAAATATTGGCAAATTAGTGTTTTCTTTAAATGCAATAACAACAGCTTTCATTTCATGAATATCAGTCATTGTTTCTATAATTACTCCATCAGCACCTGCTTTTTCTAATATTAAAGCTTGTTCTTTAAATACATCATATATTTCATCAAATGTATAATCTCCCATTGGCTCTATAAATTTTCCAGTTGAACTTACCGAAGCAAAAACTTTTGCTTTATCTTTTGCCATTTCTTTAGCTATTTTTATACCTTCAATATTTAACTCTTCTATTTTATTCTCTAATCCAAACTCTTTTAGTTTTAATCTATTTCCTCCAAAAGTATTAGCTTCTATTATATTAGAACCTGCATCTACATAACTTTTATGTACTTTTTTTACCATTTCAGGATCTTCTATATTTAATAACTCTGGACAATATCCAGGTTTCATTCCTAATTTTTGTAACTCTGTTCCCATTGCTCCATCCAAAATTAAAACTTCATTATTTAAAATATTATCTAACCATTCTTTATTCATTGTGAACCGCTCCTTTTTATTCTTCATTTTTTTAAATTATACCATATCATTATTACATTTTCTATATTATTTTTTATTTTTATTATACAAATCACTATTACAACAAAAAAACAAAAGAATTCCTTATAAAATACAAGAAATTCTTTTGTTTTTTATTATTTTTAATCTATTTCTAACTTACTTTTACTTTTAAATTTTCTATATCTAATTCCCCTCTATTTAACTCTTTTATATTTACACTCTTAGAGTTGAATTTTTCTTTTAAATATTCATATGCTTTATATGGTTCAACTTCTTCACCGCAAGTAAAAATATCAACTGCTGCATAACCATATTCTGGCCATGTATGTATTGTAATATGAGATTCTGCAATAATTACAGCTCCACTTACTCCATATGGTGAAAAATGATGAAATACAGAATTTACAATTGTAGATTTTGCCTCTATTGCAGCTTGATTCATAGCGTTTTCTACACCCTCTAAGTTTGATAAAACCTTATCATCGCAATCGAAAAATTCGATTATCAAATGTTTTCCTAAACTTTTCAATTAAGTCTCTCACCTCCTCATTCTAAAATAAAAATATTATTTTTAAGCCATTCCCAAGTTTCCTCAAAGTATATAACATTTATCAATATGTGTCAACCTAATTTTAACCATAATTAGCTTTTTAATCTAATAAAAATTCCTCTTTCACCTATATAGCTTTCTATTTTTTTTTCTTTTTCCAAAACATCTAAATATTTATTAATTTCAACCGCCTTCAAGCATGTTATAAATTCTAAATCTTTAATTGTACAAGGTCTTTTAGCTAACATATTTAAAATTTCACTTTCTAAATTTTCACTATAACTTTTTATAGCTCTTCTTACTTTATATTTTTTTATTACTTCTACATTATCAAGTCCCCAATATTTAATAATCTCATTTAATTTATCTATTTCTACAGGTTTTACCCAACTTTCCACAGGAGGTCTATCTAAGCTATTTAATTGAACTTTGTCTGGATTTATCTTAAGTATTACATCTTTAAATTTATCCAGCTCTTCTTTTGTATCATTTAATTTATCTATTATAAATATTTCAAGATTAATTTTACCTTTATAATTTTTTCTTAAATTAACAAGCCCATTAATAATTTTTTCTATTTTTAATTCTTTATTCGGTCTATTAATTTTATAAAATATCTCTTCACTAACTGCATCTAATGATGGAACTATTACATCTGCGTTTTTTACCTCTTCTATAAGTTTATCATTATAAAAAAGAGTTCCATTTGTTAATATTGCAATCTTAGTATCTGTGATTTTTTTTATTTCATCTATTAAATATCCTAATTTTGAATTTAATGTTGGCTCTCCAGAACCTGAAAAAGTTATATAATCTAAATAAGGTTTTTTATCCAAAAAATCTTTTACTTCATTTAAAACTTCTTCAGCATTTACATATTCTTTTCTTTCATTATATAATTTATCTGTTTTACCACATTCACAATATACACAATTTAAGTTACATGTTTTAGACATAACTAAATCTATTCCCAATGATACTCCTAGTCGTCTTGATGGTACAGGTCCAAATATATATTTATATCTCATTTTTTTCGCCTCTTTCAATTAATTTATTTTAATGATATTTTTGTTTTCAAATACCATAGGTAACAAATCTCTATAATCTTTAAATTCTCTTTCTCCTTCTACATCATGAAAATTAAACTTTCTAATTCGTAAAAAAACAAATGTAAGTGCTGTTTTTTCTAAAAATATTGGTAAACTTATTTTTTCAAGTTTTGTTAATTTTCTTTCTTTTTGATATCCTTCTAAAAATGAATTAATATATTCTAAATCATATTTTTTTAGTTTATTATATATCCAAAAATTTATTACTATTGAAATATCATTCAAAAAAACATCTGATAAAGCATCATTAAAGTCTATAACCCCGCTTATTTTCCCATCTTTTACAAAAACATTATCTGGAAATATATCATTATGATTAACTCCTTTTGGAAGTTTATCATATATATTTTCTATTTTTTGTTTTATATCATTATATTTTTTGTTTATAATATTATAATCACTATTTAAAAGATTTTTTAATTTTTTTTCATCTTTTATTAATATTTCATATAAATAATCCATTTCTATTTTTTCATTCCTATGAATAATTTTTCCAACAGATAAATTATGCATTTTTCCTAAAATTTCACCAAATTCATTTAAAAGTTTCTTATTTACAACTTCAACTTCACTTCCCTCAAGAAAACTAAATAAAACTCCCATTTTACCTTTTATTATAATATAATCCATATTAAGTTTTGTTCTTAAAACATTTGGGCAAGGTATACCATTTTTAGAAAGATGTTCTAAATATTTTAATTCATCTATCTCATTATTTATATCTCTATTTCCTTCTAATATCCTAAAAATATATTTTGAATTTTGAGTTTCTAATAAATAATTACTATTCATTATCCCTTTTTCTATACCTTTATAATCTAAAATTTTTCCTAAATTATACATATCTCCAATTTCATCTATGTCATTCTCAGTTAGTTTAGTATATACGGCCATCTCATCTCCTGCTGAATATATTTCAACAGTCAACCTCCCTCTTTTTAATTTCTTTTACCAAGCCACTCTCAATATCTCTTCATAAGTTGTAATCCCTTTTTCTATCTTCAACATTCCATCATCTTTTAAATCTTTCCACCCTTTTGCTTTTAAATTATTCTTTATTTCAAAATTACTTTTTTCATTTAAAATATCTTTTTTACTATAATTATCAATTAAAAATAGTTCGTGAATACTTGTTCTGCCTTTATACCCTGTTTCAAAACAAAAATCACAACCTTTTCCAAAATATGTAACTTCTCCATTGTCTAATATTTTTTCTGTTTTACAATATGGACAAATTACTCTTACTAATCTTTGTGCTAATACTCCTATCAAAGAAGATGTAATAAGATATGGCTCTATTCCCATATCTATTAGACGAGTTACTGCACTTACAGAGTCATTTGTATGAAGAGTTGCAAATACAAGATGTCCTGTTAATGATGCTCTTATTGCAATTTCTGCTGTTTCTTTATCTCTAATTTCTCCCACTAATATTATATCTGGATCTTGCCTTAATATCGCTCTTAACCCTTGTGCAAATGTCAATCCTATATCTGGTTTTACTTGAATTTGAGATACTCCATCCAATTGATATTCTACAGGATCTTCTATTGTTATTATTTTTTTACTATAATCATTTATCTCTTTTATTGCAGAAAATAGTGTTGTCGTTTTCCCACTTCCAGTAGGCCCAGTTACCAATACAATTCCATTTGGCTTGTGTATCAGTTCTCTAAATTTATTTAAAATTTCTGTTTCCATCCCTAATTTTTCAAGTGTCATCTCACTTTTTTGATTTGCTAATATTCTTATTACAATTCCTTCTCCATTTATAGTTGGCAAAATAGATACTCTTAAATCTTGCTCTTTTTCTCCAACTTTTATTTTTATTCTTCCATCTTGAGGTAATCTTTTTTCCGCAATATCTAAATCTGCCATTATTTTTATCCTTGAAACTACTGCTGCAAATACATTTTTTATAGCTGCTGGCATTTGAATATTATGTAACACTCCATCAATTCTATATCTTAATATTATATCATTTTTTAATGGCTCCATATGAATATCTGTAGAACCTCTTTTATAAGCATCTAAAATAACTCTATTTACAAATTTAATTATTTCCGCACTTTCTTCTTTATCTTCTAAATTAAATTCTTCTCTACCTAATTGTACATTTTCTGTAGTTTGATATAACATCCCAGAACCTACACCAAAATATTTATTTGTTAATAGATAAAAATCATCTTCAGTCATCTTAACTGGGACAACTCTTCTTTTAACTTTCAACTTTATTTTCATTTTTGTTTGTGCATCAGTTACATCTAACATTGCGACAAAAATTTCTCTTTTTGTAATTTTATATGGAAACACTTTTTTTTCATGAATAAAATTTTCTTCAAATATTTTATAAGCTTCTTCTTCTACCTCTTGGTTTTTCAAGTCAAAATTTTCAACAAGATTTTCTTCAAACATTTTAGCCCCCTTTTTGCAAGTTAAATTAATTACTCCTATTTATATATATTTTCTTGAATATATTTTTCAATTCGTTCTATAAATTCTTTTGCATTTTTTAATTGTTCTTTTACTTCGTCTTTTGATATTATAAAAAAATCTTCATAATCACTATCATTTCTAATTTTAAATGCTTTTGTCAAAAATTTTGAATACTGTTTTTCTATTTCTTCTGTTTTTATAAAATTTTTATTAAAATAAGAGATTATAGATGAATGTTTTTTTGAATCAAAATCATAATAAGCTATCAAACTTCTAACAGCATGAAATATTGCATAGGAACGTTTAAAAAATAATTTTCTTATATTTTGTTATAAAAACGCTAAAATCGTGCGTATTTTAAAACAAAATGGGAATGTTATTTTTAAGCCATTCCATAGTATGATCTGTTTATTGATTCTAAATATAGTTCATTTTCTAGCAATAATTTAGAAGCTTTTAAATTTTCTTTTGCCTTTTCATCTCTATATTTTGATAGTTCTTTCCTTCTTTCATCAACTTGCATAAAGTTCAATTCCTTCTTCTTCTACAGTTTCATAAAAAGGTATATATTCTATAAAATTATTAAAATCATCAATATTAATTTCTGTAATCGAAACTAACAGATCAAATTCTAAAGATAATTCAACCATTATATCACTTATTTTATCTCTATATTTTGATAAATCAATTCTATTTATATCTGCTAAAGCCATTATATCTATATCTGAACCATCTTTTTCCTCATTCCTTGCATATGAACCATAAAATATGATTTTTTTTAAATTTTTTCCAAATACTTTTTTTAATTCTATTTTAGATTTTTCTAATATAGAATCAATCTTTTCTAATGATATTTCACTAATATTTTTCATTCTATCCCAACTCCTAGCGTAGCTTATTTTCTGAATAAATTTATTCTTTCCTAATCATTCAATAATATGATTAAAAAAGCAATTATCTCTTACAATTTTAACAACTCAATTACTCCTATACAAACAATAAAACATAATACAAATATCTATTATTTTCCCAATATTTTAGTATCTTTATAGGAGTAATTCCGCAAGCATTACACTTGCGGAATTATTTTTATAAATTCTTTATTATCTCTTCTGTAAATTCTGTAGTTGTTGCATTTCCACCTAAATCTTTTGTTACAACTTCACCTTTTTCTAACACATCTTTTAATGATTTTGATATCTTATCTGCACTTTCTTTTTCTCCAATATATTCTAACATCATAACAGCTGATAATAATAATGCTGTTGGATTAGCTATATTTTTACCTGCAATATCTGGTGCAGAACCATGAACTGCTTCAAATACAGCAATATCCTTTCCTATATTTGCTCCTGGTGCTACTCCAAGTCCACCAACTAATCCTGAACAAAGATCTGAAACTATATCTCCATAAAAATTAGGGCAAAGTAAAACATCAAATATTTCAGGATTTTGCACAAGCTGCATACACATATTATCAACTATTTTATCTTCACAAATTATTTCAGGATACTCTTTTGCAATCTCTCTTGACACATCTAAAAATAATCCATCACTAAATTTTTGTATATTAGCTTTATGCACAATTGTAACTTTTTTTCTGTTATTTTTTCTAGCATATTCAAAAGCATATCTTGCAATATTTTCTGTAGCTTCTTTTGTTATAATTTTTATAGTTTCCGCTGCTATTTTGTTCCCAATATAATGTTCTATGCCAGAATATAACCCTTCTGTATTTTCTCTCATAATTACAATATCTACATCTTCATATCTTGCTTTTACACCTTTAAATGTTTTTGACGGTCTAACATTTGCATAAAGATTTAATGCTTTTCTTATCCCTACATTTACACTTCTAAATCCTCCTCCTACTGGAGTAGTTATTGGTGCTTTTAACGCTACTTTATTTTTTCTTATTGTCTCAATTGTTTCTTCTGGAAGCGGAGTCCCATATTTCTCCATAACTGTTATTCCTGCATTAACCTCTTCCCATTCTATATCTACACCTGTTGCAGATATAATTTTTTTTACTGCTTCTGTTATTTCTGGGCCTATCCCATCGCCTGGAAGTAATGTTATTTTGTGTGCCATTTTACCAACCTCCAAATTTATTTTTGTATTTCTTCTAATAATAATTTATATTGTTTTGCCATCATTTTTATTGCAATCTTTCTTATAAATTGATACCATTTAAATTTCATAGTGCTCATTTGTTTTACTGATTCTGATATTGTTTTTTTCAAAAATTCTAATTCATCATAACTTAATTTTAACTCTTTATCTTTTTTCTTACATTCACTTTCAAGATAATTTAGAAAAATTCCCATTCCTTTTGCTTGAGGGTTATTTCCATATACTCCCATTTGTTTTTTCATCTCTTCTGCAAGTTTCCCTAAAAATTTCTTATTTCCTTTATCTATCTTTACTGTATATTTTCTTTTTCCTTTTCCTAATTTTTGCATAAATGATGCCATTCCCATCATTGCTTGGTTATTCATCATATCAACTTGGCTCATTTTATTTGCATTCATTGCTTGTCTAGCCATTTTATTCACTCATCTCCTTTAGTATTTTCTTAGCTGCTTCAACTCTATTTTCAACATTTCTTATAGGTCTTCCTACCACAATATAATCTACTCCATTTTTCACTGCTTGTGCAGGTGTCATAACTCTTTTTTGATCTCCTTTTACCGACCATAAAGGTCTTATTCCTGGAGTTAATGTTATAAATTCTTTCCCTAATTCTTTTTTTATTTGTTCTACTTCATTTGGAGAACAAACTACTCCATCTGCCCCTGCACTTTTTGCTAATTTTGCAAGATCAATTACATAATCACTTGTTGTTTCATTTATTTTTAAACTTTTTAGATCCTCATCATTTAAACTTGTTAAAACTGTTACTGCTAATAATTTAGGTCTATTTATCCCCAATTTTTCCGCTTCTTCTTTTATTGCTTTTGCTGTCATATTTATCATTTCAAATCCACCAGTTGCATGTACATTAAATATCTCCACTCCATGTCTAACTAATACTCTTGCTGCTGATGCCACTGTATTTGGAATATCATGATATTTCAAATCAGCAAATATTTTTCCATTATTTTCTTTTATAACTTTAAAAATTTCAGGTCCAACTGCTGTAAAAAGTTCTTTCCCAACTTTAAAAACTCCTACATATTCAGCTAACTCTTTTATTAAAGCTTTTGCTGATTTTAAATCAGGAACATCAAGTGCAAAAACTAATTTTTCTTTTACATTATTCAATATGAAAACCTCCTAATTTTTTTGAACTCTCTTAAAAAAACTTTATAATAACTCTTCTATCTCTTCTTCTGTTACACTTCCAACTCTTAATATCTTATATCCATTTTCAGATATTTCTATAATTGTAGATGGTATGCCTATAATTTCATCTTCACTTTTTATTACATAATCAACTTTATTTATAAATCCATCATCTAATTCAGAAAAATTTTTAGGAGTTTCTTTATTTGATATATTTGCACTTGTTGTGGCAATTATTCCACCTGCATTTTCTATTAATTCTAATGCGATTTTATTATTTGGAATTCTAACTCCTATTGTATCATACTCTGGATTAAGCTCTTTTAATTTCACTCTATTTTTTTTCAAAATCAAACTTAAAGAACCTGGCCAAAATCTCTCAGAAAGTTTTTCAATAATCTCTTTTTCTAACTCATTTTCTACTTTTATTATTTCATCTAAATATTCTATTTTGCTAATTAAAAGAATTAAAGGCTTCTTACTATTTCGAATTTTATATTCATAAATTTTTTTTATTGCATTTTTATTTTTATAATCAGCTCCCACTCCATAAACTGTATCTGTAGGAAACACTATAATTTTCCCATTTTTTATTTCCGAACCTGCTAATTTTATATTTTCTTTACTATTATTCAATATTCTCATATTTACCTCATTGCTTTTAATAATTTTTATATCCTTTTTCTTCCAATCTTCTATTTTTTTCAAGAACCTCTTTTCTCATCTCTTCTCTATAATCTTTTATTATTTTTCTATATTTATCATATTTTATACCTAACATTTTTAATGCTAATACCGCTGCATTTTTAGCTCCTGTTTTTCCTATTGCAACTGTTGCTACAGGTATTCCTGTTGGCATTTGCACTATTGAATATAAAGAATCCACTCCTCCAAGGTCAGAAGTTTGCATTGGAACTCCTATTACTGGTAAATTTGTATGTGCTGCTAATACTCCTGGTAGATGTGCTGCTTTACCTGCTGCTCCAATTATAATTTTAACTCCATTTTTTTCTGCTTCTTTTACATAATTTAAAGCTTCTTCTGTACATCTATGAGCAGAATAAATTTTCATTTCATACGAAATGTCAAATTTTTCTAAAAGTTTAGCTGTCTCTGACATAACCTCTAAATCTGAATCGCTTCCCATTACAATGCTTACCAATATTTTTTCCAAAACCATCTCCTCCTATTTTGTTTGAAAATTTTAATCATCTTTTATTATTCTCATAATATCAATTATTTTTTTCCTATCTTTTATTCCTTTATCAATTTCAACACCACTACTTATATCCACTCCATATGGTTTCAGTTCATCTATAGCTAATTTTATATTTTCACTATTTAATCCTCCTGCTAATATCACCTTGCCATATTTCTTAGCTTCTTTTACTATTTCCCAATTAAATTTTTCACCTGTTCCTCCATATTCCTTACTAGAATATGTATCTAATAAAAACCATTTTATCTTATAATCTTTTATTTTTTCAAGTTCTCTTATATCTTTTATTCTAAATGCTTTTACTACTGTAAATCCTTTTTCTAACTCTTTTAAATATTCAACACTTTCTTCTCCATGAAGTTGTAATATATCTAATTTTAATTCTTTTCCAATTCTTTTTATATCATTAATATCTTCATTAACAAAAACTCCAACTTTACTTATAAAAGGAGGAATATTTTTTATAATCTCTTTCACTTTATTTGGTTCTATATATCTTTTGCTTTTTTTATAGAAGATAAAACCTAATGCATCTACACCATTTTCTATTGCAACCTGTGCATCTTCCAATCGTGTAATTCCACAAATCTTTACTTTTACATTCATTCTCTTCTCTCCCATAAATTTTTATCATATATTGTAAATATTAATGATAATCCAAATCCTACTATTGTCCCTACTATTGGACCAATAATAATCCCTTTTATCCCCCACATCCATCCAAACATAAGACCATATCCTATTCCCATTATTAATCCCATTTTTAAATATTTTAAAAATTTCTCTACCTTTTTATTAACCTCTTTTTCTTCACTTTTATGCTCCTCCATATAGCTCACCCCTGTCTATTATTTTAGCATAAATATGCAAAAAAAACAAGACAAGCTAAAGGTCACAAAACAACTGTTTTCTCATTTCTTAGAAAAAAAGATATCAATTATACCTTTTTTTCTAAGAAACTTTGAACATGATATTGTTTTATACTCCCTAAGCTTGTCTTGCAGAATAATACTCTATTAAATTTTCTAAATCCACCATTATTGCTATTTTCCCATCACCTAAAACTGCTGCTCCTGATATACCTTTGTCTTTGTGGTATTCTCCTTCTATATTTTTTATTACTATCTCTTGTTGCCCTAATAAACTGTCAACTTCAAATCCATATATACTATTCCCTCGTTTAACCAATATAACATCGATTATATTTTTTTCTTTTTTTGTTTTTTCTTCGTCTATTTTATTATTAAATATTTCATCTAAACTAAATATAGGAACTACTTGTTCTCTTAATTTAGAAACTCTATTTCCATTTACATCTTCTATATCCTCTTTTTTCACTTTAACTGTTGTTACTACATTATCTAGTGCAAAAGAGTATATATTCCCATTATTTTGCACAAGCAATGCATTTATTATAGCTAGGGTTAATGGAAGATGCACTATAAAGGTTGTCCCTTTCCCAACTTCTGTATCTATTTCCACCCTTCCTTTTAACATTTCTATACTTCTTTTTACCACATCCATACCTACTCCACGCCCTGATACATCAGACAAACTATCAGCTGTTGAAAATCCAGGTAAGAATATTAAATTTAATTTTTCTAATTTTGTTAGATTTTTCGCTTTAGCCTCTGTTATTATCCCTTTTTCTATACACTTCTTAACTATTTTTTCACTATCTATTCCAGCTCCATCATCTTCAATTTTTATTATAATATCATTTCCCTCATTTAATGCACTAAGTTTTATTATTCCTTTTTTATTCTTTCCAGTTTTACTCCTAATTTCTGGCATTTCAATACCATGATCCATAGAGTTTCTTATCATATGAAGTAATGGATCTGATAATCTTTCTACTATTATTTTATCTAGTTCTGTATCTTCTCCATGAATTTCAAATTCTACTTCTTTATTCAATCTTTTACCCAATTCTTTTATTGCTCTTGGAAATCTTAAAAATAGTTCTTTTATTGGAACCATTCTTAATTCTGTAACTTCTTTTTGTAATTCTATTGACTCTCTTTCTAAATGTTTATTTAATTTTTTTAATTCATCTATAAAATTAAATAGTTTTTTTAATTCCTTTTTATCAATACCTTTTTCTATTAATTCCATATATAATTTTTTTAATTCAATTCTCATCTGATTATATCTACTTTTATCTATTACTAATTCTCCAACTACATTTAATAAACTATCTAACTTTTCTCTTTCTACTTTCAAATATTCTTTCACTTTGACTTTTTTATTTAATTTTTCATTTGCTTCCACTTTTTTTGACTCTGCTTTTTTAGTTTTTTCCTCTTTTATTACTTTTGGTTTTTCAGCATTATTTTTTTTCAGTTCAGTTTTAACTTTATTATCAGACTCTTTTAAATCATCTTTTTTTATTTCATTTTCTAAATCTAAATCTTCTATTCTTTTTAATTCTTCAACAGTTGCCTCTTTTACATCTGAAACTAATGCTAGTTTTTTTATTGTATCCACATCTGTTTCAGAATCAATATATACAATTGATTTCTCATACTCTATTTCATTTTCTTCATCTTCTAATTTTTTAATGTCCGGCAATGAATAAATTATATCTCCTATTGAAGATAAATTTTGATATATTAAAAATAATCTTACATTTTTCATCATTGCATCTTCTTTTAATATAATTTGAATTTTATATCCTTTATCTTTTATCTCTTTTATTATTTCTGGTTCATTTATTACATTTCCAACTACTCTTTTTTTTGTATTTACATTTTTTGAAGAAATAACTTTTTTATTTAATATTTTATTTATTTTATCTTCAATAACACTAAATTTGATTCCTAAATCATTTTCAAAATCTATATCATCTCCACTTTTTTCTATTTTCTCTATCCCTTTTTCTAAATAATCCAACACCTTAAAAAGCATATCCATTATCTCATCATTTATTGAAATTTTCCCTTCTCTTACATCAGATAATAAATTTTCCGAAATATGTGTAAGCTTTTCTAAATTATGATACTCTAATATTCCTGAAGCACCTTTAATTGAATGAAAAGCTCTAAAAATAGAATCAATCATATCTTTGTTTGTCATTTCATTCTCAAGAACCATTAAACTTTCTACTATTTGTGACAAATAATCTCTTGCATCTGTAATAAATAGTGAAAAGTAATTTTCTTTAAGTTCGTTTATATCCATATTAATAGCCTCCAAAACTAATGATTTAATTGCTATTTAGGAATGGCTTAAAAATAACATTCCCATTTTGCTTTAAAATACGCAATGTTTTAGGAATGATTTAAAAACAACCTTTTCATTTTGTTTTAAAATATGCAATGGTTCAAGCGTTTTTATAACAAAATATATAAAATTATTTTTAAACATTATTTTTTAAACGTTCCTAGCCTCTTTTATCTCTTTTTTAAGTTCTTTATCCTCTTTTACTTTAAATTGACTTACTAATTCATTTAAATTTTCCGCTATATTAGACAATTCATCAGAAGATGCTGAAGCTTCTTCTGTAGTTCCTACATTCATCTCAATAATATGAGATACTCTCTCCAAATTAGTTACCACTCCATTTAATAATCCCATTTGTTCTTCTGATAAATCTTCTATATTTGCACTTCCTTGACTAATTACCTCTACAGCTTTACTTATCTCAGCAATTGCAGTTGCTTGTTCTTCCATTGATGTTGAAATATCTTTTACTTGATGATTTGTTTCTTGTATCTTTTCTATTATATTGTTTAATTTCTTTTCTGCTTCTTTTGACAGATCAGTTCCTTTTTTTACTTCTGTATATCCTATTTTTGTTGTATCCATTACATCTTTCACTTCATTTTGTATCCCTTTTATTAATTTTTCTATCTCTTTAGTTGCATCTTGTGATCTTTCTGCCAAATCTTTTATTTCATCTGCTACAACTGCAAATCCTTTTCCTACATCTCCTGCATGTGCTGCTTCTATTGCTGCATTTAATGCTAATAAATTTGTTTGCCCTGCTATTCCCTCTATTACTCCCACTATTTCTCCTATCTCTTCTGATGAATTTCCTAATTTAACCACTTTTTCTTCTATATTTTTTACCACATCTTCTATTCTTGCCATTCCTTCTAATGTTTTACTTACAGATTTTCCACCCTCTTCGGCCCCTTTTGCTGTCTCTTCTGATGTTTTCATTGTAAATTCAGAATTTTCTGCTACTTGTTTTATTGTTTGAGATATTTCTTCTACTGCACTTGATGTCTCTTCTACTGATGCTGTTTGGCTTCTTATATTGTCCATAACTTGTTCCATATTCACTTTTAAATCTTCTACATTTTTACCTAATTCATCTACTTCTTGTGCTTGTTCTTGTGAGCCATCTGCTATATTTTTCATTCCTGATGACAATTCTACAGATGATGAAGCTACCCTCTCACTTGTAAGATTCATATCTATTATTATATTTTCTAATTTATTTACAAATTCATTAAAATATTTAGCAAGTTCTCCAACTTCATCTTCTGTATTAACCTTCATACGCACTGTAAGATCTCCATCTCCTTGAGATATATCTTTCATCATATCTTTTACTGCTACTATATTTTTAGTTATTTTTCCAACTACAAATAATATTAATATTATTAATAAAATAGTAACTACACTATCAAATATATAATTTTTTACTTTTAAAAACTCTATTTTTTCTGTAAATTCTTTTTCTGGTGCAGTAAGACAAAAATACATGTCTAACATATCTATTTTACTTACAAAAACATATTTGCTTATCCCAGCAAAATTATATTCAACAAATCTTTTATCATTATTAATTACACTTAACATTGCTTTTGAAAGCTCTTTTGTGACTGTTACTCCACTTTGAACTCCTTCTTTTGACAAATTAACATTTAATACTAATTTAGGATCAGGATGCACAATTGTAAGCCCAGTTCCATCCATAATATAAACATATCCTGTTTTACCAAATTTTATTTCAGATGCTATTTTTTTCAAAACATCCAATTTTATAGTTAATCCTAGTACACCTGAAAGTTTTGCTTCTGTATAATAAGGAACAGCCATAACTAAAATCTGTTTTCCACTTGCTTTTGATATTACCACTTGAGTTGCAAAGTTTTTCCCATTCATTATATCTTTAAAATATTCTCTATCAGAGATATTTGCTACTACACCTGATGTTGTTGGTGCTTTCCCATCTCTATCAGCTAAAAAGAACATCTCTATATTTTCATCTTTTCTACTTATTTTTTCAAGCATTTTTATAGATTCATTTATATCTCTATTTTCTACTACCGCTTCTGACATCTCCAAAACTGTTTTCCTATCTATCAAAAAATTTGTTATACTATCTGAACCATCTTTAACTTTTGAAAATCCTTCTTTTTCGACTTCATTTCTTATTATTTTTGACGATTCATTCAAGTTATAAAATGTTACTACTATCAATGTAACTAATACCACTGGCAAAATTCCTAAAATAATTTTTGTTTTTACACTTTTAATTTTCATAATCTGTATACCTCCTATTTTTATTTTAATATAATTCTTTTATTCCAACTCTCTTTACTGTTATATATTTCAAAATTAATTTCTCTTATGTTATGTTTATAATTTCCCTCTTTAGATATTTTAATTTCATAATCATTATCTTTTGAAATAATCTCTATATCTATTTTTATATATTCACCTTTTTCATACTCTTTACTAACTCCATCATCATTATAATAGCAATAATTTGCTCTATCCTCTACAAATCCTATTATTGTCAAACTGTCTTCTTTTTTTTCTCCAACAAAATTTTGTACTTCTCCTATTACAACCAAACTATTTTCTTTTATAAAAATAGCTGTTTCTTCTATTTTACTTTTTATATAATGATACCCTTTATCTATTATTTTTACATCCCTTAATTTCTCTTTTGATAAATTCCATTGTAACCAATTTGTTTCAGGAAGATAGACATAGCGTCCTGTAGAATTTTGCTCATAAATAGGAGCTGCCATTAAATTTTCTCCTACTAAAAATTGATCCTCTATTTCATAAACATTTTCATCATTAAATTTCGTAAATAATGCATTAATATATCCTCTTTTTTCATTAATAGCTTTCATATATTCTGAATATATATATGGCAAAAACATATATCTTATCCTTATTATCTCTCTTAAAATTTCTCTTGTTCCTTCATCAAAAGCCCAAGGTTCTTGATTTCTTGTCCCTAAAGCTGAATGATTTCTATATAATGGCATAAAAAGTGCCGCTTGACTCCATCTAATAAGTAACTCTGCAGATGCGTTTTCTCCAAATCCACCTATATCTGCTCCGCTATATAAAAAACCTATTAAATTAACTGATATTGCCATTTTTATACTAAGTAATATATGTTCCCACCAGCTTTTATTATCTCCATACCAAATTCCACCATATCTTTGCATTCCTGCATAACTACTTCTTGAAAAAATCAAAAATCTTTTATCTGGATTTATTTCATCAAACCCTTCTGAAGCTGCTCTAGTCATATTAAATCCAAATAAATTATGAACTTTATCATGTAATATCTTTTCTCCATTATCCAATGTATGATAAAAACTTTTATAATCATCTCTATTGTTAGAAATAGAATTCATAACTTCATTTAATGCAAACATATCATAAATTCCTATATCATCTTTTAAACTTATCTCATTTAATTTCTCAAATGCCTTTTTTAATCCTTCTGGAGTGTAGAATATTGCAGGTTCGTTCATATCATTCCAAAACCCCTCTATTCCAAGATCAATTAACTTTTTATATTGAGCTCCCCACCATTTTCTAACTTTTGAATTTAAAAAATCTGGAAAATGTGTTTTTCCTGGCCACACAGCTGCTACAAAATCTTCTCCATTTTGATTTTTACAAAAATAATTGTTTTCTATACCATCTTCATACACATTATATTCACTTTCTATCTTAACCCCTGGATCAACTATTGGAATTAATTTTATTCCCATATCTTTTATCTCTTTTACAAAATTTTTAAAATCTGGAAATTTCCCCTCATCTACTGTAAATACTTTAAAATCTTTCATATAATCTATATCCATATATATAGTATCTACTGGAATATCATATTTTTTAAAATTTCCCGCAACTTCTTTTATAGTTTTTGAATCAGGATAACTCCATCTGCATTGCTGATATCCAAATGCCCATTTTGGTGGAACATAAGATTTTCCAGTTAATTCTAAATATTTTTTTGTAATTTCACTATAATTACTATTTTTAAATATATACATATCAAAATTCAGATCACTAATTTCAATTTCTAATATTTTTTTATCAGAAAAAGCTACGTCAAATATTATTTCTCCTGAATAATCTATAAATATCCCAATCTTTTCCGTGCCATTATCTATTATTAAAAAAGGGTGTGCTCCATATAATGCTTCTTTTCCTGGTGTGTGATCAAAATCATCTGTTGCATAGGTTTTATATACTTTACCTCTTCTATTTAGACTTCCTACCGCTTCTCCTAATCCATAAATTTTAGCACTATCATCTAAATTATATTTTATTTTAAAACTATTATCTCCTTTTTCTAATTCAATCCCCTCTATACTATTACCTAATTTAAACTTTTCAATATCCACACTTATAATTACAGCATCTGTTTTTATCGGATTTCCGAATTTATACAATTCTACATTTTTTATTATTTCTGCTTTTTTATACATTCTTCTCCTCCTACTTTTTTTCTAAATTATATCTAATTCTATCTCAAATATTTTTTTCTTAATTTCCTCACTACTTAACTCTAATTTTAAATGATTTTTCCCTATTTTTATATTTTTTTTATCAAAATTTTTACTATTTAATTTCAAATTCAATAGATTTTTCCCTATAAATTTAACTGTTTCTAACTCATTTAATTTTACTTCGTTTTCACAAATCTTTTTATCTAACAAATAGTATTTTATTTTTTCAAATTTTAATTCTAATTTTAATTTTTTCAAATCTTTTTCTGCTTCAAATTTAATTTTTATTTTATTAGTTTCATCATAAAAATATGTTGCTTTTAAATTTTGATATTTATAAACTATTCTGTTTTTATGGAAAACAGTAGCTTCATATTTATAATTAAATTTTATTTCTGAAATTACTGAGTCTTCTTCTTTATTAATTAAATATCCTAATTTTTCTTTTTGAAAAAACATATTAAAAAAACTATTCTCAAAATAAAGTTCATTTTCATTTTTATTAAATTTATAATAATTCCCTATATAATTTTCTTCTAATATAACTTCAAATTTCAAAATTTTTGTTTCAAATGGTTTAAATTCTAGATTAAAATTTTTAATATTTTTTAATATTCTTTCGACTTTATTTGTGACTATATTTTTTAATATATAACTTTCATTTTTTAAATTTTCTTTTAAAAATTCTTCTTTTAATTCTACATCTATATTTTTTGTAATTGCTGTAATATTTTGAATTACTAATATAAATTTCTCTCCTGATTGCTTTATGTACCCAACTCCACTTTTGTTTATCAAAACATATTTAAAATAATTTTTCCCTTTATTTAGTCTAATATATTTTTCTTCAGAAATCAAATTTTTTTTCATATTTTCAGTTAAATTTCCTAAATTCAACATAAACAATTTACTGTTATTAAATAGCTGTTCTGAAAAAGATTTTGATTTTGAAAAAAAGTCATATTCTTTATTTACATATCTTAAAGGTAAAATAGCATTTTCTATTTCAATATATCTATAAAAATTTTCTTTTTTTATCTTTCTCATATAAAAATCCTCTAATATATCTCCAATTCTTTTGTCTACAATTTTTGAATTATATTTATAAGCTAATAATCCTTTTTTATTTTTATATTTTTTTTCTAAAATTGTTTTTTCTGTAGGTCTATAAAATTTTTCTATCTCTTCTATTGATTCTAAATAATTTTCATCATAAAATTTGATATATTGTCCTCCAATAATTTTCTCTTGTTTCTTTTCTAATTTTTTATCAATTTTTATTTTATATGTTAAATCTAAATTTTTATTTTTATCCAGTTTTATATCTGCTGTTTCTTCATTATAATACCATATTGTTAAATTTTCTCTACTTTTTTTATTATTTATTATAACTACGCCACTACTATCAATAGGAGCTTTTTTCATAACTATTTTTTCAAAGTCATCATATATGAACTTTTTTTCCATTGGCAATATTAATTCAAATTCTTCATTAAATTTTATCCCAGACAAACAAACATTAAATTCTTTTAAAACCCCTTCAAATCTTGGCTTTATAATAAAATATCTTTCTAATGTTGTTCTGCTTATATATCTAATAATTTCTTTTAATAACATTTGTCTATCATCTGTTTCATATTCTATTTGTAACATTAATCCTTGTGGATTATATTTTACTTTTGTTACTTTTAAATTACTTTTATTATATTTTTTATTTTTAAATATAAAATTATAATCCTCATCTTTTTTATCTATTATAACAGTTTCCACATTTGCATCTTTTAAAAAAGTTATATATCCTTTTTCTTTATCAAATCCTAAAATATGATTTTTTAATCTGTATAGTGTTTCCATCGCTTCCTCCTAATATCGTTAGAGACCTCTTAAAAAGTCTCTTCTATAATTCATAAATTCACTAATTAATCTGTTTTTTTAGTTAAATAGTCTTTTTTTATATATTTAATTATACCATATGAATTTCTCTTTCTCAATAAAAAAATAAGCTACGCTTCATATGGTAGAGAATAAATATTTTTCTAAATTTTTGGCTTCTGAAAAATTTTGCCTTGAAAAATCGCATATTTCAAAAAAACGGCGTAGCTTATTTTCTGAATAAATTTATACTTTCCTATTAAATAAAAAAATAAGCTATACCTCATCTGATGAAGCATAGAACTTTTACTTTAATGGTTTTAAATTTTTTTCTTTGTGTGACTTTGCGTTCTTCTTTCTTTGTGCTGAAATTATTTTTCCTATAAAAACTTGACACTATCATTCTATTTATATATTGACTTTTTCATATTATTATATTATAATATGAAAAAGGAGGTGAGTTATATGTCTGTTATAGTTTATTCTACTAATACTTGTCCTTATTGTGATATGACAAAACAATTTCTTTCTGAAAAAGGAGTTCCTTTTAATGATATTAATGTTGCAGAAGATCCAATCGCAGCAAGAGAAATGGTTTCAAAATCAGGACAAATGGGCGTTCCTGTTATTGATTTTAATGGAACTATTGTTTTAGGATTTGATAGAGCAAAATTAGAATCTTTAATTTAAATAAAAAGAACCAGTTTTATAAAAAAATTGGTTCTTTTTATTTTTTAATTCTTTCATAACTTTTCAATCTAATTATTCTATCTATTTTAATATATATTAAAAATGCAAAATCATATCCATTTTCACATCATATTCATCTGCATCAATTTTATCTACGATTTGGAAATCATATGCCACTCCTACTTTAATCCCTTTATAATTTTTTAAAAATTTGTCATAATACCCTTTTCCAAAACCAATTCTATTATAAGATTTATCAAATCCAACACCTGGAACAATTATTAAATCTATTTTTTGTTTCTCTATAACATCTCCAATAGGCTCAAGAATATTATATTTTCCAACTTTCATTTTAGATAATTTTTTTACTAAAATAGGTTGTATTTCATCATTATTATCTATTATTGGCAATACCAACTTTTTTCCATTTTTTATTATTGCTTCATTAAACCATTTTGTATCAACTTCATTTTTTATACTCATATATGACATTATAATTTTGCTATTTTTATATTCTTTAGTTTTAATAAAATTTTCAAATAACTCTTTACTATATTTTGTTACATATTCAAATTTTAAATTTCTTCTGTTTTTTAATAACTCTTTTCTTAATATATTTTTCATCTTTAACTCCTCTTCGCACTCATAATCTCATTTAGAAACGTTTAAAAAATAAGTTTCTTATATTTTAATCCATTCCTTATTAACAAAGAACAGCGATAGAATTATCTATCGCTGTTCAAGTTAATTATTTTGTATAATCTATTTCTGCAAGTCTTCTATAACTATTATATCTCCATTTTGCATCTTCAAGAGATTGTGCAAATAACACATCTACTTTTTCTGGGAATGTTTTCATTAACGATGTAAATCTAACTTCTCCATTTAAGTATTCTAAATATTTATCCCAATTTGGTTCTTTAGAATCTAATTGGAAAGGATTTTTTCCTGCTGCTTCTAATTCAGGATTAAATCTATATAAATGCCAGTATCCTGATTCTACTGCAAGTTTTTCTTCTAATTGAGATTTACCCATACCTTTTCTTATTCCATGATTAATACATGGAGCATAAGCTATTACAATACTTGGCCCTGGATAAGCCTCAGCTTCTCTTATAGCTTTTAAATATTGAGCTTGATTAGCACCCATTGCTACTTGAGCTACATATACATAACCATAAGACATAGCTATTTTACCTAAATCTTTCTTTCTTATTGGTTTACCAGATGCTGCAAATTTTGCAACTTGTCCAGTAACTGATGCTTTAGATGCTTGTCCACCTGTATTTGAATAAACTTCTGTATCAACTACTAATACATTTACATCCATTCCAGAAGCTAGAGCATGATCAACTCCACCAAATCCAATATCATAAGCCCATCCATCTCCACCAAAAATCCATACAGATTTTTTAACAAAATGTTGTTTAGCTTCTA
The DNA here is from genome assembly GCF_030295325.1 of Haliovirga abyssi. Taxonomy (GTDB): domain Bacteria; phylum Fusobacteriota; class Fusobacteriia; order Fusobacteriales; family Haliovirgaceae; genus Haliovirga; species Haliovirga abyssi. The sequence continues at coordinate 1,673,340 of NZ_AP027059.1, forward strand.
ATAATGTTTTAGCTAATTCAGTTCCATCTTTTTCTAAAACTTCAGTTAATTTTGCTGAAGCTTCTTTTGAAGCATCTGCATCATGCATACCATCAATCCATGCTTTAAATGCTTCTTGCATTTCTGCTGATACTGTATCCATATTTGATGTCATTGTTTCTGCAATCATATCTCTTTGTTTTTCTACACCCATTGCCATACCTATTCCATATTCAGCATTATCTTCAAACAATGAATTTGCCCATGCTGGACCTTGTCCTTCAGCATTTTTGCAATATGGAGTAGATGGAGCAGAACCACCATAAATTGAAGAACATCCAGTAGCATTTGCTACCATCATTCTATCTCCAAATAATTGAGTTATTAATTTTATGTATGGAGTTTCTCCACAACCTGCACATGCACCAGAAAATTCAAATAATGGTTGTGCAAATTGACTTGCTTTTACACTACTTTTCTTATCCATAATTTTATCTTTATAAGTTACATTATTAGCTAAGTAATCCCAATTTTTAGCTTCATCTCTTTGTGTATCTAATGGTTTCATTACAAGTGCTTTGTTTGGAGCTGGACATACATTCGCACAACTTCCACATCCTGTACAATCCATTACACTAACTTGTATTTTATATTGTAATCCATCAAATCCTTTTCCAAGAGGTTTTTTAGTTTCTAGTCCTTCTGGTGCATTAGCCATCTCTTTTTCATCTAATAAGAATGGTCTAATTACTGCATGAGGACATACATAAGCACATTGGTTACATTGAATACAATTATCTACATTCCATTCAGGTACACTTACTGCAATTCCTCTTTTTTCAAATGCACATGATCCATTTGGCATAGTTCCATCAGCTGCATCAGCAAATAAGCTTACAGGTAAATCATCCCCTTCAAGTTTATTAATTGGTTTAGCTATTTTTTCTACAAAGTTTGCTAAAGTAGGATCAGATATATTTGAAGCTACTACCTCTTTTTTATCTACAACTAAATCTTTCCATTCAGGTTTAACTTCAACTTTTACAAGTTCTTCTCCACCTTTTTCTACTGCTGCATAGTTCATTTTAACTATATCTTCACCTTTTTTACCATAAGATTTAACTATTGCTGATTTTAAATATTCTACTGCATCAGCAAAAGGTACAACTTCAGCTAATTTGAAGAATGCTGATTGCATTATTGTATTTGTTCTATGTCCTAATCCAATCTCTTCTGCTATTTTTGTAGCATTTATAATATAAAAATTAACTTCTTTTTCTGCTAATTCTTTCTTTAAGTTATTTGGTAATCTTTTTAATGTTTCTTCAGCATCCCAAATACTATTTAATAAGAATGTTCCACCTTTTTTAATTCCTTTTAATAGATCATATTGACCTAAATATGCAGGAACACTACATGATACAAAATCAGGATGATTAACTAAATATATAGAAGTAATTGGTTTTTTACCAAATCTCAAATGAGAAACTGTACTTCCACCTGATTTTTTAGAATCATATGAAAAATACCCTTGAGCATACATATCTGTATTATCCCCAATTATTTTAATTGAGTTTTTATTAGCTCCAACTGTACCATCTGATCCAAGTCCAAAGAATTTACATTCTACTGTTCCTTCAGGTACTGTATCAATTTCATCTCCTAATGGTAATGATGTGAATGTAACATCATCTACTATACCTATAGTAAATTGATTTTTTGGTTCACTTCTATCTAAATTTTTATATACTTCAACTATTTGAGATGGAGTTGTATCTTTTGAAGATAATCCATATCTTCCACCAACTATTGTAGGTTTTACTTCTTCATCATAAAATAATGCTCTTACATCAAGATATAAAGCTTCTCCTAATGCTCCTGGTTCTTTACTTCTGTCTAAAACTGCAATTGATTTTACTGTACTAGGCAATACTTCCATGAAATATTTTTTTGAAAAAGGTCTATACAAATGAACAGATATAACTCCTACTTTTTCACCTTTAGCCATTAAATAATCAACTGTTTCTTTTATTGTTTCTGTTACAGAACCCATTGCTATTATTACTCTTTCAGCATCTGCTGCTCCATAATAATTGTATGGTTTGTATTCTCTACCAGTTAATTTTGATATTTCTTTCATATATTCTGCAACAATATCAGGAACTGCATCATAATATTTATTAGAAGCTTCTCTAGCTTGGAAATAAATATCAGGATTTTGTGCTGTACCTCTTGTTACTGGATGCTCTGGATTTAATGCTCTTGCTTTAAATTCTTTTATTGCATCATAATCTACTAATTTAGCTAAATCATCATAATCCCACGCTTCAACTTTTTGTATTTCATGAGATGTTCTAAATCCATCAAAGAAATGTAAGAAAGGAACTCTTCCTTTTATTGCAGCTAAATGTGCTACTGCTCCAAGATCCATAACTTCTTGAACTCCTCCTGATGCTAACATTGCAAATCCTGTTTGTCTTGTTGCATATACATCAGAATGTTCTCCAAATATTGATAAAGCATGTGTAGCTATATTTCTTGCTGATACATGGAATACTCCAGGTAATAATTCTCCAGCAATTTTATACATATTCGGTACCATTAATAATAATCCTTGTGAAGCTGTATAAGTTGTAGTTAATGCTCCTGCTTGAAGTGCTCCATGGACTGCTCCAGATGCCCCTGCCTCAGATTGCATTTCTACTAATTTTACAGTTGTTCCAAAAATATTTTTTCTACCATGTGCTCCCCATTCGTCTGTATACTCAGCCATTGGTGATGATGGTGTTATTGGATATATACCTGCTGTTTCTGTAAATGCATACGAAACATGAGCTGCAGCCATATTACCATCCATAGTTTTCATTTGCTTAGCCATTAATTTCTACCTCCTTAAGATTTTGTTTTTCTTTGTTTGTTCTATATGTTAAATATTGTGTTTCTTAACTATTTCATATGTATCTTTTGCTATCATATATTCTTCATCTGTTGGCATAACTAATACTTTTACTTTTGAATCAGTTGTAGAGATTATTTTTTCTTCTCCCATTACTTTGTTAGCTTCTTCATCTAATTGTACACCAAGCCAACCTAATTTTTCAACTATTTTTTTTCTTACTGGTACAGAATTTTCTCCAATCCCTGCTGTAAATACTACTGCATCTACTCCATTTAATGCTGCTGTATAAGCACCAATATATTTTAATACTCTATATGTATATACATTTAAAGCATTGTTAGCTTTTTCGTCTCCTTCTGCTGCTGCTTTTAATATATCTCTCATATCACTAGATATTCCAGATAATCCAACAAGACCACTTTCTTTATTTAAAACTTTGTCCATCTCTTTAGCTGTTAAATCTTCATTATTCATAAGAAACGGCAATATTGCAGGATCTAAATCTCCACAACGAGTTCCCATAACTAATCCTTCTAATGGCGTAAATCCCATAGAAGTATCTACAACTTTACCACCATCTATTGCTGTAATACTTGCACCATTTCCAATGTGACAAGTTATAACTTTTAAATCTTCAGGTTTTTTACCTAAAAATTCTGCTGTTTTGTAAAAAACATATTTATGAGATGTTCCATGGAAACCATATCTTCTTACTCCATATTTTTCATAATATTTATATGGAATTGCATATAAATATGATGTAGCATCCATTGTTTGATGGAATGCTGTATCAAATACTGCAACTTGTGGAGTATTTGGCATAATTTCACTACAAGCTGAAATTCCCATTTTATTTGCTGGGTTATGTAATGGTGCTAAAACTTCACATTTTTCTATTGCTTTATAAACTTCATCTGTTACAAGAGCTGATTCAGAAAACTCTTCTGCTCCATGAACTACCCTATGTCCCACAGCATTAATCTCATCCATAGATGATATTACTCCTGCTTCTTTATCTACAAGTAAATTTAAAACTATCTTCAATGCTTCCTTATGATTATTTAAATCTTGTGTTAGCTCTTTTTTAGCTTTTCCTGTAGGTTTATGTGTAATTACACTTTTATCTAATCCAATTCTTTCTACTAAACCTTTAGCTAAAACATCTTCTGTTTTCATATTAAAAAGTTGATATTTTAACGAAGAACTTCCACTGTTTAACACTAATACATTCATAAATTTATCCTCCTTATTTAGCTTCAACAGCTGTTATTGCTGCAACATTTACAATATCTTCCACACTACATCCTCTTGACAGATCATTTACTGGTTTTGCTAACCCTTGTAAAAGTGGTCCATAAGCTCCTGCATTTGCTAATCTTTGTGTTAATTTATAAGCAATATTTCCTGCTCCAAGATCTGGGAATACTAATACATTGGCATTTCCCGCTACATTACTTCCTGGTGCTTTTTTAGCTCCTATTGCTGGGACTATAGCTGCATCAGCTTGTAGTTCACCATCAAATTCGAAATCTACATCTCTATTTTTTAATATATTAACTGCTTCTATCACTTTATCTGCATCTGGATGTTTTGCACTTCCTTTTGTAGAAAAAGATAACATTGCAACTTTTGGTTCCATATTAGCTAGTTTTCTGCTTAACCATGCTGCTGATGTAGCAATATCTGCTAGCTGTTCAGAAGTTGGATCTGGAACAACTCCACAATCTGTATAAAATAAAATTCCATTATCTCCATAAGTAGGTTCTGGCATAACCATCATAAATGAACTTGAAATTGTTTTTATCCCCTTTGCGGCACCAATTACATGTATGCTTGCTCTTATTACACTTGCAGTAGGTGAATTTGAACCTGCTACCATTCCATCTGCATCCCCCATTCTTATCATCATTGCACCAAAATATCTAGGTTCAGTTGTAAGAATTTCTAATGCTTGTTCTTTTGTCATCCCTTTTTTTTCTCTTAATTTTACAAGTTCATTCACATAAACGTCCATTTTTTCACATTTATTTGAATCAACTATTGTAGCCTCTTCTAAATTTATTCCTAATTTTGTAGCATCAGACTTTACAATATCTTCTTTTCCTATAAGTATCACTTTTGCAATACCTTGTTTTAAAATTATTTCTGCTGCTTTCAATACTCTCTCATCTTCTGTTTCAGGCAAGACAATTCTTTTTGAAAGTGATTTTGCTTCTTTTAATATTTTTTCTATTATTCCCATAAATAACCTCCTCACAAAATTATAGCCGACATTAATGCCGGCTATTTTGTTAAGTATATTTTAACACATTTTATATTTTTTTTACAAGTAATTTTTTTTAATTTGTTATATTTTTATCGATTTTAAAAACATCCTAAAAATAAATTATCTTTTTTATAATAAAAAACTCAACGTATTAGGCAATTTTTCATTATAAAATTTATTTCTAAAATACTACTTATTGATTCCTATAACTAACTGCTTCTAAAATATGCTCTTTTTGTATTTGTTCACTCTCATTTAAATCTGCTATTGTTCTTGCAGTTTTTAATATTTTATCAAATCCTCTTCCTGATAATCCAATTCTTCTTGAAGCTAATTTTATAAGTTCTTCACTTTTTTCATCTAATTTACAATATTTTTTTATATCTCTACTTGTCATATTTGAATTAGTTTTTTTACTTTTAAATCTACGTCTTTGTATATCTCTTGCTTTTTCCACTCTTAATTTTATTTTTTCCGAAGATTCCCCCTCTTTATAATTTAGTAATTCCTCTTCTGATAATCTTCTTATTTCAACATATAAATCCATTCTATCTATAATTGGGCCTGATAATTTTTGTTGGTATTTTTTTACTTCTGAAGGTGTACAGGTGCATTGTTTTGGAGAGTCGCTTGTTTCATATAAAAATCCACATTTGCACGGATTTGCTGCTGCGATTGTTATGAAATTTGCGGGCAAAGTTACATTAAATGCCGCTCTTGATATGCTGACTATTCTATCTTCTAATGGTTGTCTTAAAACTTCTAACACTTTTCTTGGAAATTCTGTTAATTCATCTAAAAATAGAACTCCATTATGTGCAAGAGATATTTCACCAGGTCTCGGAACTCTTCCACCTCCAATTAATGCAACATCAGAAGCAGTATGATGAGGCGACCTAAAAGGTCTTTTTCTTATAATTGGATTTTTTTCAGTTAATAATCCTGCTATGCTATATATTTTTGTTGCTTCTATAATATCTTCATCTGTCATTTCAGGTAAAATTCCAGGTACTCTTTTGGCAATCATACTTTTTCCAGAACCAGGGCTTCCTATCATTAATAAATTATGTCCTCCTGCTGCTGATATTTCTACTGCTCGTTTTGCTTTTTCCTGCCCTTTTACATCTTTAAAATCATATTCAATTACATTGTTTTCAATATGATTTTCTATCTTTATATTATCTAAATTTATCTCAATATCATCATTTAAAAAATCAATAGCTTCATTTAAATTTTTTACTGGAACTATTTTTATTCCTTTAATCATTTTAGCTTCTTCATAATTTCCAAATGGTAAAATTACACCTTCTAATCCATTCTCTTTTGCTGTTATTACACTATTTATTATCCCTTTCACTCTTCTTATTTCTCCACTAAGCGATAATTCTCCTACAATTAAATATCTATCTAATTTATCAAATTTTATCTGTTCTAAAGATGCTAAAATCCCTATAGATATTGGCAAATCAAAATAACTACCCTCTTTTTTCATATCTGCCGGAGATAAATTTACTATAATTTTTTTAGGGGTTAAACTAATGTCAGAATTTTTTATAGCTGCTCTAACTCTTTCTTTACTCTCTGAAATTGCAGCATCTCCAAGTCCAACTATTGTAAAGCTAGGAAGTCCTCTTGCTACATCAACTTCTACTCCAACTATAAATCCTTTTACCCCTATAAAGCTACTGCTTATTATCTTTGATAACATAATATATTTAGCCTCCTCAGCCTTTTTATTTGTTAATTTTTAAAATTATTATATTTTCATATTTTCCAATTTTTCAATATCTAAAATTATTATTTTTTTATCTTGTATATCTAATATACCTTCTCTTTTTAATTTACCTATCATTCTTGTAACTGTCTCTCTTGTTACACCTAGCATATTTGCCAAATCTTTATGAGTCAAATTTATATTTAATTTTATAGTTCCTTTATGTACTACTCCATATTTTTCGCTTAATTCCTTTAAAGTTTCATTGAATCTAGCATATACATCTTTAAAAGTTAAAACTTCTACTTTTTTATTTAATATTCTTACTCTATCTGATAACGTTCTTATAATATGCATTGTTACTGAAAAATTCTTTTTCAAAAAATCTAAAAATTCAGTTTTATAAATTGCATATAGTTCTATTTCTTCCATTGCTTCTACTGTAGCAGATCTCATTTCACTATCTAAAAGAGCCATTTCTCCAAGAAAATCTCCTTCTGATAATATTGATAATATTTTTTCTCTACCGTCTTCGGATAATTTTAATATTTTAACTTTTCCACTTTTAATAATATACATAGAGTCACCTTTATCACCTTCAAAAAATAAAATTTCACCTTTTTTTAAGGTTTTTGTATATACAATTTTAGATAATCCAAGTAAATCCTCTTCTGACAAATCTTCTAATATTACCATATCTCTCAAAAATTCTAAATCCACTTTAAATTCCCCCACCAATATGTCTTCTTTTATCTAAATTCAAAAAATCAGGCTTTATAACTCAACCACAAAAGGTAATTCCCTAAATATCTGTGAGTTAAACATTTTATAAAATATTTTTCAAAATCGAAATAAGTTTATCTATATCATCTTTATCTATATTATAATTAATTGAAATTCTTAATCTAGCTGTCCCGCTTGGAACTGTTGGTTTTCTTATAGCTGAAACAAATAAATTTTCTTCAAATAATTTCTGTGAAATCTCTAATGCTTTTTTTTCTTCTCCTATAATTATTGGAATTATTTGAGAACTACTATTTTGAGTATCCAATCCCAATTTTAATAATTCTTTCCTTAAATAGTCTGAATTTCTCAAAATTTTCTCTCTTCTTTTAGCCTCTTTTTTAATTATTTCCAAAGATTTTAATGCAGCTCCTATTGCAGAAGGTGCTATTGCAGTAGTAAATATAAAGCTACGACATCTATTCACCAAATATTCTATAATATCTTTTTTCCCAGTAATATATGCTCCTTGAGTTCCAAATGATTTCCCTAATGTTCCCATTGTTATATCTACTTTTCCCAAAACATTTTGTTCTTCCGCTAATCCAATCCCATTTTTACCAAATATTCCTGTACCGTGTGCTTCATCTATCATAAATAAAAAATCATATTTTTCTTTTAATTTTGCAATATCTTGTAAATTTGCTTTATCTCCATCCATACTAAATATAGAATCTGTTATTACTAATGCCTTTTTATAGTTTTTCCTGTTTTTTATCAATTTATCTTCTAAATCATTTATATCATTATGCTTATATCTAATTAATTTAGATTTACTCAAAAAAATACCATCTATTATACTTGCGTGATTTAATTTATCTGAAAATATCACATCATTTTTATCCATTATAGTAGATATAGAGCCTAAATTTGCATCATATCCACTATTAAATAAAAGTGTAGCTTCTGTATTTTTAAAATTCGATATTTCATTTTCTAATCTATTATACAGTTCATTTGTTCCTGTTACAAGTCTTGATGCTCCGCTTCCAACACCATATTTTTTTATAGCTTCTATTGCGGCATCTTTTACTCTCTCATCATCTTTTAATCCTAAATAATTATTAGATGAAAAATCAATATATTTTTTGCCATTTATATAAATATATTTCCCATTACTATTACTTATCTTTTTTATCTCACGAAACAGATTCAAATCTTTTATTTTCCTTAACTCTTCTTTGAAAAAATCCATTTTAACTCCACATTTTTTTTAAATTTTTAATAAAATTTTCATCTTCTTCTACGCTTCTGCCTTTTAATGTTAAATATCCGCCTACTAAAAGACCATTTGCCCCACTCATAAATGCAAGTCCCATAAAATCTTTTAATATTGTTTCTCTTCCTGCAGCTATTTTTATTGTTTTATCTTTTAATATTATTCTGAAAATTGCTACTGTCTTTAATATTTCATCTACTGATAAAATCTCTCTATCTCCCATTGGAGTCCCTTTTATTGGATTCAAAATATTTAATGGAATAGAATCAACCTCTAATTCTTTTAAAGTAAATGCCATATTTACTCTATCTTCATAACTTTCTCCCATTCCTATTATTCCACCACTACAAACTTTTAATCCAGCTTTTTTAGCTGCTTTTATTGACTTTATTCTGTCCTCTACTGAATGTGTAGTTGCCACAATTTCTCCATATTTATCTATTGAAGTTTGAATATTATTATGATATCTTGTAAGTCCTGCTTCTTTTAATTCTACAAACTCTTCATAATCTAATAACCCTATTGATGCACAAGGCTTTGTTTTATCTCTATTTTTTAATAAAAATTCTTTTATTTTTTCAAATTCTTTACTACCTTTTTTTATAGATTTTCCACTTGTAACTATTCCAAAATTTTCAGAATTTAGTTCATTTGCTCTTTTATATTCCACTTCTAATGTTTCTTCATCTTTAAATTCATAAGTTTTTAAATTGGTATTATAACGAGCTGATTGAGCACAAAATTTACAATCTTCGCTACATTTCCCTGATTTAGCATTTGTAATTGTACAATGATGAATTTCATTCCCACAATATTTTTCTCTTATTTTATTAGAAACTGTAAATAGTTCCATTAATTTTGAACCTTTTAAACTAAATAATTTTACTGCTTCTTCTTTTGTTATTTCATTATTAATATATTTATTCATTTTCACACTCCAAACTTTATCTTTTTACTTTATTATGCAATATTTTATAAAAAAACTCAAGTAATTTTTTTAATTGGCATATAATGTATACCATAACAATATGATGCGGTACATTCAAACTAAAAAACTACTCATATGGTTTTCAATTATTGTAATTCAAAAACAAAATTTATGTTATAAAAGAATTTGAATTTAAATCAGGATTGAAATTTTATTATTATTTCTAAACTGTAATTTTATTAAAAATTTCATCATTTAACAAAAATTCTTTCAGCTTATCTCTATTTTCAATTTCAGATAATATAGTATAAAAATTTTCTTTAATATTAATAGATTCATCAATTGCTTTTCCTCCGCCAACTGCCACAATAGCTTGTGTTCCAGTTGGAATTTTTGAAACTAATTCAAAAATATCATCTATATTATTATTTTCTATTATTTTTTCATAAGTAACATTTATTTCCGAAGAGTCAAAAGAGATTGAAATTTTATCATATGTAAATTCTTTAATCCCCTCTCCAAAAAATAGTGCTACTTTATAAAATCCTTCCTTTCTTAAATACTTTCCTATTTTATATAATGCATTTGGTTTTATTCTTAATATTCTTGGTATTGATATTCTCATTTTTACACCTCTTATTTTTTATTTTTCTAATATTTCTAATTCCTTGTTTATCTTTTCTAAATTAACTTCACTTATGTTATTAAAAATATAGTTTGGTCTGTATGGAAATTTATTTAACATCTCTTTTGTGCTAACTCCTGATAACACAAGACAAGTTTTCATTCCAGCTTCTAATCCTCCTATTATATCAGTATCCATTCTATCTCCTATCATTAATGTTTCTTCTGAATGCACCCCTAATTTCCTTTTAGCTAAAGTCATCATTATAGCATTTGGTTTCCCTACTACAAATGGAGATTTCCCCGTAGCTCTTTCAATTGGGGCAAGTAATGCTCCACAAGCTGGTTCTATTCCATTTTCTATTGGGTCTATTACATCTGGATTAGTGGCTATAAATTTAGCTCCTTTATTTATTAACTCTACTGCTTTTTTTATCATTTCAAAATTATAACTTTTAGTTTTTCCTACTACTACATAATCAGGATTATTTTCTGAAATAGAGAATCCAACTTTATATAATTCATTAATTAATCCTCCACCACCAATTACATAAGCTGTTCCGCCAGGTTTTTGTTCTGATAAAAACATAGCTGTTGCCATTGCAGAAGTTATAAAATTCTTTTCTGTTAATCCTTTTATTCCTAATAGCTCTAATTTTCTAATCAAATCAATAGCAGTTTGTTCTGAATTATTAGTTAAAAATAAAAATTTTATATTATTTTTCAATAAATTTTCTACGCACTCTTTTGCACCTGGAATTAAATTTTTCCCTCTGTATATTACTCCATCCATATCTGATATTATATTTTTTATAGCCATAAATATCTCCTCCGAATTTTTTTAGTTGTTTTAATTTAATTATACATTGTTTTTTAATATTAAGCAATAATCGATTTTTTGTATAAAAAATTTTAGAAATTTCAATTGAATATTAAGCCTGCATTGCTTAATCCAAGTTTCACATTTACCACTAAAAAACTTTTGATATAACTAAATATTTAAATAAAAAAATAAGCTACGCTTCATAATGTAAAGTATAAATGTTTTTCAAAATTTTTGGTTTCTGAAAAATTTCGCTTTGAAAAATTGCATATTTCAAAAAAACGGCGTAGCTTATTTTCTGAATAAATTTATAATTTCCTATTAAATAAAAAAGGCTGCCCATATGATAATGCAGTTGTAGAAGTAACATTTAAAATTGTAAAAACAGAACTTACATTTAATAGAGTATTAAACTATAAAACACCAGCAGAATATAAAGAAAATATGTCCAAGAAAAAATTGTGTTGACAATCCAAACATAAGAAGCAATACGATTATTGACTAAATTTCCAATATGGATGGATTAAAATTCATTGTATATAAATACTCCTGCTTGCCCATTTTCATTTACATTCCAATATGGCTAGATTAAAATTCTGCAAAATGCTTTAACTCCAACTCATTAGTAGTATTTACATTCCAATATGGCTAGATTAAAATATGTCAGTAGATGAAACTTTTGTAAGTCCAGTTCCTTTATTTACATTCCAATATGGCTAGATTAAAATGTCTATAGTTGCAATTGTTGTATTTGTTTCTGTTATTATTTACATTCCAATATGGCTAGATTAAAATTTGATTTATTTGTAAAATTAGGTTTAATGCAGAAGAATTTACATTCCAATATGGCTAGATTAAAATCAAGCTTATTATGTATATTATCTATTTCAGATATAACATTTACATTCCAATATGGCTAGATTAAAATTGCACTAAAATAATACTTGACTTACCCAATGTAACTAATTTACATTCCAATATGGCTAGATTAAAATAAAACTTTAATCATTTAAAACACCCCCAAAAAATTTTATTTACATTCCAATATGGCTAGATTAAAATAGAATTATCATCATCTACATCTGCTATACTAACATAATTTACATTCCAATATGGCTAGATTAAAATAAAAAGGTATTTAAAAATAAAAAAGAATTTGATAATATTTACATTCCAATATGGCTAGATTAAAATAGCAACTCTTATATTAGAAGATAAAATTGTTAATTTATTTACATTCCAATATGGCTAGATTAAAATTTTTGTAGTTATTATATATAAAGCAATTGATTTATATTTACATTCCAATATGGCTAGATTAAAATTTTGTCTCTAAATTAATTGTGAAATCATCTAATGTAATTTACATTCCAATATGGCTAGATTAAAATAGCTTTAATAATTCCATTTTCTTTTGATTCAATAAAATTTACATTCCAATATGGCTAGATTAAAATGATGTATTAGTAAATGATATAGATTGGTCTGTGAGAGATTTACATTCCAATATGGCTAGATTAAAATGCTTGTTTTGTGCTCCCCATTCCTGTAGTATGTGCATATTTACATTCCAATATGGCTAGATTAAAATATAAGTCCGAGAACTTGCCTCTAATTGATTTTTGATATTTACATTCCAATATGGCTAGATTAAAATTAAAATTTTAGTCATCAACTCATAATCCGCATAAAGATTTACATTCCAATATGGCTAGATTAAAATTTAAATGACAGTGAAAATAACTAACTGGAAAGACCAGATTTACATTCCAATATGGCTAGATTAAAATATTAATAAAAGAAACTAAAAAAAAAAATGAAAATATTTACATTCCAATATGGCTAGATTAAAATCCAGCTTTCATCTTTCCATCTGTATAATGTTGTCAAATTTACATTCCAATATGGCTAGATTAAAATTGTGTATGAGTATTTTTTTTATATTATGTTAAAAGATTTACATTCCAATATGGCTAGATTAAAATGGCGACGTCATTAATGTTGGCTCAAATGCATTCATTATTTACATTCCAATATGGCTAGATTAAAATTCCTCAAGGAAAAAAAGCCACAGCTGAATATTAACATTTACATTCCAATATGGCTAGATTAAAATTGTAAATGGAAATTATACCCCACAAAATTGTAGAATTTACATTCCAATATGGCTAGATTAAAATTTATTCCTTCCATTTTTATCACTCCTTTTGTTTGATTATTTACATTCCAATATGGCTAGATTAAAATTCAGCAAGAACCACTACAATAGATGAGGTATTTTTAATTTACATTCCAATATGGCTAGATTAAAATCCCAACAACTCTTTTCATATAGCTTTTTACTCCCGCATTTACATTCCAATATGGCTAGATTAAAATTTAACACCATTAATATATTCTGTTAAAGATTGCTCAATTTACATTCCAATATGGCTAGATTAAAATTTTTTTATATTTTATAAAAAGAGTAAAAACTCATAGATTTACATTCCAATATGGCTAGATTAAAATTTAAAGATGTGTATGATAAATATATTATATCTGAGTTATTTACATTCCAATATGGCTAGATTAAAATAGTTGCCAAACTTTTTTTCTCACTTTTTTTCATTGATGTTCCATTTACATTCCAATATGGCTAGATTAAAATTCTTAGAGGAGAACCATTTAAAAAACAAATCCAAAATTTACATTCCAATATGGCTAGATTAAAATTTAGAATTAACAGGCGAGGAAAAAGAGTATGAAAAATTTACATTCCAATATGGCTAGATTAAAATACGTGCTCTTATTTTACCACTCAACCCCTTTAAAATCAAGCATAAAATTCTTATTTCTGTCGACCTCAACACTTTCACACCTTTTTACAACAAAAAATTTATTTATTTTCCAATGTACCAACAAAATCAATGTCTTGCAAAACTGTCGATGCCCAAGTTTTTTTCCTCTACTACAGGTCGACAGTTTTTTTATTTAAAATTCAATTCTTAATAATATTATAGCATATGCCAATTTAATATTCAATGCTGTCAACATTAAATTAAGTGATTTTTATTTTATCTTCTTAATTTATGGCATTCCACAAAATTATAATATTATCATCTCTCTTAAACTAACAAATAATTTATTTTATTTTATATTTTTCTTTCATTATATTCCATTTTTCAATTAAAATAGGGTTTAATTCATTATAAATTTTACTATCTAAAAATAATTTATAATTTGAAATACTACATTCATATTCTATCCATAAATTTAAAATTTGAGGTTCATATTTCCCTATTTCTTCTATTTTTAATTCATTAAATAACATTATAATTCTATTAAAAATATCTTCTGTATTTTTATTATAATTCCAAACATTAATTGTTTTCATTATAAATATCTTCGACAAAAACAGCTGCAAGATTGGTAAAGCTATCTGTGAATTTGCGAACCCTAAAACAGAAAATCCTATTATTATAATTCCAGGAATTATAGAATTATATAAAACTTTCTGCTTCATTTTTTCAGATATTTCTTTAGAAAAAAAAGTATTTTCAAATAAATTAACTATGGTTTTATAAAGTCCTTCTTCTATTTCTTCATTATCATAATATCCTTCTGAATTTTCATAGTGAAGTTTACTTCCAAAAGAGTTATCTATAAAGTCTCTCCTTCTTATTATTTCTCCTTTTTCTCTATAAAAATCAATTAAATACTTTAAAACTCCTAAAACAATTATAAACAAAATACTTAATATATTAACCAATATATCTAGTTTAAGAAATATAAAAATTATCGATAAAAAAATTATTAATATAAATATTTTATTATACCATCTATCTAAATATAAAGATTTCATAAAAAAATTTGTTTGTGGCGATGATTTTGCCATTTTTTTACCTCCTTGTTTCATCATTCAAATTGCCCATATCCTACATTTGTTTTTGCTCCAATACCTAAGTCTAATAATATTTCTTCGAATAAAGATTTTTTTTCCTCTTCTCCCAAGATACCTTCTTTTAAATCAAATTTAAATTCAAAAACAGCTCCTGGAGCAACTTTTAAAAATCGCAAAGGTTTTGGAGCTTTTAATGGGTTATCTCCATGTGGACATAAATAATCATCTTCAAATATTTTATCTTTTACTTCTACTATTTCTGCATCATAAAAGATATCTCGATCTTTCATTGGTATTTTTTCTCCACCTTTTATACCTTCAAATATTTCTAATTCAATCTCTTTTAATTCTTCAAAAGAAAAATCCTTACTTAAAATCTCATTAATATACTCTCTTTTTCCCTCTCTTTTTTCCTCATCATCTTTTTCAGAAGGAAATACACTCCTTAATACACCTTTTATAGATGAACCTGGAATCACAGGTAATCCTGTAGTATAATCAAAGAAAAAACCAAGTTTAAAATCTTCTTCCAATCCACTATCATGATTATATCCACTTCCAATTAAAAGACCTGGATAAGTTATTTTTAATTTAAAAGTTTCTAAGTCTTTAACTTCTTCTTTATTCGTTTCTGTATTTAATTTATGGCTTAAAATATTTTCAATAACTTTATCTTCTCCTTCTTTACCATCGTTTAACTTTTTAGCATTTCCTTTACAAATCTCTAATAATAATTTTTCCTTATTTTCATATAGCTTTTTATAAAATAGATATCCTACATTTCCCATTTCACTCATCTTTATCACCTATTTTCTCATTTTCATCAATCTGCTTATAAACTCTTATTGCAAGTTTTACCGCAATAGAGGCATTTATTATATCTTTTTTCTTTATTTTTGCATCAGTTCCATTGTTTTTTATTAGTTCCTCTAATAAAATATCATCTTTTGAATTTTTTTCTGTTTTTATTTCCTTAGATTTTAAGTCATATCCTATTAAATTTCCTATTATTCTCATCAGTTTTTTTCTATTTATTGCAACATTATCAGTTTTGCTAGTTTCCTTTCTCTCATAAAAGGCAACTGCTGGAATAAGTCCGCTTTGGATTATTGAAGCTCCAAAATTTGAAATATAACCTTTTAATTCTTTAGGAACACCACCTTTATTTTTTATATCAAACTCTTTTTCTAATAATTCCATAGCTTTGGATATTAAATTTTCTATAACTTTTTTATCACTCACTTTTATCACCTTCTTTCGTTTTTAACTTTTTAATTTTACAAGCTCCATATCCAATAGTTACATTCCCACCAATATGGATTAATTCACCTCCATTTTCATCAAAAAGTATTTTTTCTTCGAATTTTTCCTCTAAAGTTTTACCTTCAACTTTTTCTTCAATTCCTTTATCTATTCCAAAATAAAATAGAGATTTTCTTGGAACAATTTCTTCATACCATAAATTTTGGCTTTCACCATTTTCAAGGTGATTTCTTGCAATCACCGGAAGTTCTGACACTAATTCTTTAAAATCCTTATATTCTAGTATTAATATTTCTTCCTCTCCTTTTTCTTTATCTATATCTTTAATGAGTTTTTTATATTTAATATACTTTTTAGTTTTATATCCTTCTACTTCTTTCTCTTCTTGAAATTCTTCATTTTTAAAATCTTCAGTCTCTTTGTAAAACAATTCCATCATCTCTTTAAAGTCATCTAATATTTCTTGACAAGTTACTAAATAATAAGGTCTATCTAATGCTCTTGCTGGAATAGCCAATAGTTTTGCTGGAAAAAATTTATATTTTCCTTTTTGAGTTTCATTTCCAAAACCCTCTATTAAATCATCACCACAATGTTCTTTTAATGCTCCTTTTAAACTTGATGAATTTATTGTAGGAAATCCCGTAATTACATCTCTTTGTACTCTAGTATCTATTAAACCAAAATCATTATCTCCACTTCCTACATGTAAATTTGTAAAACACTCTATTAAATATATATCTTTCTTGATTTTTATACACATTACTTTATCCCTCCCGTAATATAATTATATCCTATCACTTTTATATGTTTTTTATTAATAATTTCTTCTATTTTTTGTGATCCTTTACTAACATAAATTACACTTCCCCTTTTAAGAAGAAAATAAGGTTTAACTTTTTTCCCATCATTTGTCTTATAGTCATAAACGAAATTTTTAAAAAATTGTTTTTCGCCTAAAATAAAATCTACCTCTGTTTTTAATTTATAAAATTCATCTTCATTTAATATAATGTCACTTATGCAAACTATTCTTTCTTTAGATGTTTTATAATTTTCAACTAATCCTTCAAAATCTAAACTACTTTTAGTAATTTCAAGTTTAAATGGTTTCCCTTCTGCTCCAATATAAACTGTAGTTTTATATGATTCTTTCTCACTAATTTCAAATATATCTTCTTCCAATTTTACAAAAAAACAAAATTCAAAATTATTTTTTAATTTATAATACAGTTGCCTATAATATCCATTTTCTGTTACTTTAGTATCAATACCTATTCTTTCATCTTCCTCAAAAATATCATCAAACAAATATTTTTTCTTAAATGAGTTAAAACTTATTATTTTTCTATTTAAACCATTTTTAACTTCATAATTTTTTAAATTTGGAATAAAATTTTTATAATCTTTATCTGCTTTACTATCTTTATTTTCTGAATTAAAATAACAATTTCCTTCTGATTTTTCAAACTTTAATCCATAATCTAAAGGAGCTGGAGTAAAGATATTTCCATCTTTGTATAAAAATATAGGAGATATATTTTTTATTTTACCAAATCCATCTTCATTTTTATGCCCTTCTGCATTAAAACTCCCATTCCCTATTAACTTAACAATCTCTTGAGAATTCTTTGAATACTCTCGTCTATCTTCTTTATAATATCCAGTTACAATTAATATTTCTCTTCTCAACATCCCTAATATTGTAGTTTGTTGAGGAAAATATTCAGATTTTACATAATAATTTTTTATTGATTCTCTACCACTTGAATAATTAAAAGTTTCTCTTCCGGAAAAAAAATAGGAGTCTAATGGTTTTAATCTAACAAAATATATTTTTTTAGAAATAGTTTTGGTCCTCTTTTTTTTTGATTTATTTTTTTTCCTATTTCTCCCCATTATTCATCACCTCTTTCCGTTAAAAACATTAAAAATCTTAATAATTTTAATAAATTTTCTGTTTCTTCTTTTTTCCCATAATTAATAACAAGTTGTAAAATTTTATTAATTTCTCTAACTAATCCATTTATTTGCGTTTTATCTGTATGAATCTCTTTTTTAAAATTATTAATAAAAAAATTAGTTAATTTCTCTTCATCATTTTGTATTAATTTTAATAATTCAATTTGATTTTCAAGAGTATAAATAACTCCCTTTATTAATTTTTTATCTTTATTATCATAGTTAAATATTTTTAAAAACTCTTGAAACTTCTCTTTTTCAGCTTTGCTTAAAATAAATTCAATTGGTTTATTTCCACCTTTTAAAAGTTTTACTGCTGTAGCATTTTTACCTTTATATTTTTTCGCTTTTTCAAATAAAAGCGTTGCTGAATTATTGTATGCTTCATATAATGGATATTTATAATAATTTATAGTAATACCAAATGACAAAGTTCCTTTTTTGTTTGTTTTACCTTTTAAATTTTTTAATTTTTCTTCAAATATGTTAGACAAAGCAGTTGTTAATTCAAAAATATTTTTATATTCATTACAACTACTATTTATAATTGGAGCAAAAAAGAGTAAATCATCTCCACCTGCAAATATAGGCAAGCCCCCATAAATCTCAATTTCTTCTACTGATTCTTTTGCAAATTCAAATAAAATATTAGAAAAATTTTGATAATCTTCTTTAACTTTAAGTTCCTTAATTATAGCACCTATTCCATCTCCATCTGCTCTTACTACTGCATAATACTTATGGTGTTTTTTAAATTCAGCTGACATACTTTCTTTAAATATTTCATAACACTTCTCATCATCAGGATATTTATCATCCTCTTTGCCTTTATTAATTTCTTTATCTATTTCTTCAACTTTTTCCAAAGACTTTTTATAAATATCAGTAAAAGCAATTTCAGGAAGTGATTTTATTTCATACCCTTCTTCAAAAGCATCTTTTTCTAAAAAATCATTACTAACATCATTAATAAAATCAAATAAATAATCTTTATTTTCTTCAAATTGCATAAAACATATTTGTGGTTGTAATTCCATTACATCTAAATATTTAGATATCTCAAGAATTATATTATCTTTTGAATCAAGTTCTTTTTCCAGTGCATAAAAATTAATATATGTATCTAAATATTTTATAAATTCTTCTTTTGTTTTTTTATCTAAATTATCTTTAAACGCATTCTTTGCAAACTCTTCAAAAACACTATCTTTAATTTCTACTAAATCTTTTAATTTAAAATCTTTTTTTACTTCAATAATTAATCTATCATGAAATAAACCTGCTTTTTTAGGTTTTGTATAAATA
This sequence comes from Haliovirga abyssi, assembly GCF_030295325.1. Classification (GTDB taxonomy): domain Bacteria; phylum Fusobacteriota; class Fusobacteriia; order Fusobacteriales; family Haliovirgaceae; genus Haliovirga; species Haliovirga abyssi. The sequence continues at coordinate 1,692,988 of NZ_AP027059.1, forward strand.
GAATCATCTTTTGAATACGGCAAAATTAATTCTATTCTATTGTCTTGTTTTAATTTCCAAATAATTTTTTTCATAATATATGAAAACATATAACTAGTACGCCATGCACTACGTGTTTTTTTTGCTCTTGATATTGTATCTACTATTGGTCCTATCGTTACTCCTATATATTTAGTCATCTTTATCACCTACTTTTATAAATTCACCATTAATACTATTAATTAAAAAATCATATAAGTTAAACTCACTCTGTTTAGGGGTTCTACATTTCAAAAAATCTTTATCTTCATAAATAACTTCCCATTCTTTCCCTTTTTTCTCTTTATACTGTAAAATAAAGTTAAAGAGAACATCATATAAATATGATGGAATTTCATTTGGAAGCAAATATATTTTATTATCTATAATTTTAAACTTAATTGGTGATTGAAATCTTTCAATTGAGTCATTCGAAATCTTAAAAGCTATTTTTTTATTGTTTTCTTTTAATCCAAATTCTATATGTTCTGCTAATCCTAATAAAGCTCTTACATATCTGTACTCCTTAATTTCAGAATGAAAACTCCTATCATTATCTCCTTTCAATTGTTCATAATATAATGGATATTTTTCTTTCAATTTCTGTTTAAGAATCGCCTTTTCCCAACGATAATTTTCTCCAATATATTCTACTATCTTAGATTTTTTATATCCTCTAAAATTTTTGCCTGATTTTAAAATATTATAGAAATTATTTACATATTTAAGAGGCTCATTATCTTCTTTAGTAAAATATAAATTGTAATTTTTTCTAATAATTTCATCTACTTCATATTTATATTCAAAATATTTATCTTCTATTGAAAATTTATACTCTTCTGGGGTAAAAGAACCAAACCCTTTACTTTGTCTTGTTCCAAAATTTTCATAAACAAAAACATAAGGTAACACATTTTTTATTAGCTCCAATACTTTTTTATCAAAACTAAAGAACTCTATTTCAATTTCTCTATCTGAATAAAAAAAAGCAATACTTTCTCCAAAATAAGAAGTATTTTTTATATCATAAACTTCATATGAATTTTTTTTAATAACTTTAAGTTTATATTTTCCTATTTCAGTTTTATTATTAACAGGAAAATTTTTCTCAACAATCTCTTTTGTATCATAAAATAATTCTTTAAATTCATCCTTTAAATACGATTCTTTGATAAATTTATCAATTTTAGATTTTATTTCTGTTCCCCTTATTTGAAGTTGTTTTTGAGATATAGGTATATAGTCTTTTAAAACTTTTGATTCTTTGATAAATTTAGTTATCCTGTTTTGAATAATTTCAATTAACTCTTCATGTTTTGAAAAAATTTTAAAATCTAAAAAATTAATTTCTTTATTTTTTAATTCTCCAGAAATATCTTCTGGAATCTTTTTTTTATATGACAATGAAAAATCTAATTTTTTTGTTATCCTTTTAGTTTTCTTATTTATTTTAGAAAATTTTTTATATTCAACTTCCTGATTTCTAAATTCTTCTTTTAGAATATATTCCATTATTTCTTTATCTAAATTGAATACTATATTTTCGCTTTGAAAATGTATCAGCGGTGTATGTTGTTTTAGTTTAACAATTAACTTTGCCATAATATCCCCCTTTCTTTTTTATGCTATTATAAATATATAATATAATATAAACAATATTATTATAGATGTTAAACTCCACTTTTCATTTTGAAATTTTTTTGCTATTTTATTAATTATATTTTCTTTATTTTTTTTTGATTCATATACCAAATTATACAAAATTAAAATAGTTATTATAAAAGGAATAATTACAAAAAATCCCCCTTTTATAAATAGTTCATACTTATTATTAATATCTAATATATCTTTGAATCTATCCATTCCAATAATAGAATTAATTAAAGATGCTATTCCTATAGCTCCTCCTAATATTGTTATAATATTTAATCTTAATTGGAGCTTTCTGTCTTGCTTTAATCTTTTTTCACTCTCAAGCATAGAATAATAATTATATAATTCATAAATTTCTTTCTCTAATTCTCTTACAGCATCATTAATTCCCATAATATCTCGGACCATATTGTAAATTTCTATTCCTTGTTCTTGTGCTGTCACTTCCCTAAAATTCATTAAATTAAGAAATTCTAAATACTCTTTTTGTAATCTTCTAATGCTCTCAATATTCTCTTCCTTCATAACTTTTGATATTTTATTTTTAAATTTTAAAATAGTTGCTCTTTGCATTAAAACAATTATCATTATTTGATAATACATTGTTTTTATATGAGATAATAATATATTTTTAGGGAACCATCTTTCATTCGTAGCTACAACAAATGAATATCTGCTTATTCCAAATAAAGTTCCTTCTTCTATCCACCTATCATAACTATATTTTTTTAAATACTCTTTTATCATATTTTTACTCTTCAAAGAATTAAAGTTCCCATCTATAAATAAAAATTTTGCCCAATCTTCATTTGAAAAATAATTATATTCTTTACTGCTATTATTATACTTTTTTAATACCTCTGAAAATTCATCATTCCCATACCAACAAATAGTAAACATTCTATCATCAATTAAGGGTTTAATTTTATTACTTAATTCATCTCCTATTAGTTTTCTTATTGTTTTAGAAATTCTTATATTTTTACCATTTAAATAATTATAAAAATCTTCAGAAATTATATTTTCAATTTCCAATTCTTTTGCTAAAAAATTAGCTTTAGCTGATTCTACAGGAATAAATTGTGGATAAATTCTTCTCCCAAAATCATTTATTTTTAAAATATCTGTTCTCTCTTCATACTTATAATTTTCTAAATGAAATAAAAGTATTCCTACTCCTGTTTTAAATATTCTTATAGCAACACCTGAAATTTCAAGCTCATATTCCTTTTCATTTAAAATTTTTATTATATATTTAGCATTTTCCTTTATTTGTTTATTTATTAAATAAACACTTAAATCCAATTTATCAATTTTATCTTTTTGATTATATAAAAGTTTTTGAACAGCGGGATAAAAATATACAAATTCATTATAGTTAAAAATTTTATTTTTATCTTTTTGTTCTCCTTCTACATCAAAAGGGATATATTCCCATTTATTTTTTTCTAAAATTTTTACTGTCTTTTTTAAATCAAATTCATCTTCTTCAATAGTAAAGGGAAACATAAAAGTATGATGGCTAATTATATCTTTATCATTTTTTGCCATATTCGATCACCTCCTTTAAAATTTTTTCTATTTCTAAATTAAATTGATTTTCTCCTACTTCAAAATATCCATTTTCAGTCCCACCAAAATATATTTTATTTCTATATTTTTTATAATATCTTCCTCCAATCCCTCTTGCTTTTATTCCATAATATATAAACTCTCTGTCAGTACATATATAAATCTTATTATTTTATCTGTAATTGTAGAAAATTTATTAGTTAATAATGATTTTTATTAACATTTTCATTATAATGGTCTATTCACATATATTCAAAATTACAGTTGATATCTTCTTTTAATTCTATGCCAATAATTAATTTATCTTTATTTTTTTATTATTTCTTTATAGTCACTTAATTTTACTTTACAACTTAAATTGTTATAATAAAAAATTTCATTTTTATTAGTTAATATTTTTTTCATGGTATAAGTATTCTTTTGGTTGTATAGATAATTTATCATTTGATTATATTATATTTTATTATATATATCAATTAAAATTAATAATAATAATTTAATATATTAGATTAGTTAAAAAATTTATATTATCCAGTATGGCTAGATTAAAATAAAATCTTATAGTTGCTATATCTTGATTCCATTGATTTACATTCCAATATGGTAAGATTAAAATAGAAAAAACTACAAAATTCAAATGGATTTATTATATTTACATTCCAATATAGCTAGATTAAAATAAAAACAAATTTCAAAATGCCAGACAGAATATTAATATTTACATTCCAATATGGCTAGATTAAAATTTACGATGATAGTGTCATAATCCCTAACGATACAGTATTTACATTCCAATATGGCTAGATTAAAATAAATGTATTGTTTATTGATGGAGAAATTCAAACAGAATTTACATTCCAATATGGCTAGATTAAAATTTACCTCTTTATTCATGATTTTATAAAATAAAGTTTTATTTACATTCCAATATGGCTAGATTAAAATTCAGATAAAAAATCTTGATATTTTCCTTTAAAAATATTTACATTCCAATATGGCTAGATTAAAATCATTCTATCAACTCCAATTCTAAGTATATAAATATAATTTACATTCCAATATGGCTAGATTAAAATGCTGTGATATTTGTATTTATATTTAAATTGAAATAATTTACATTCCAATATGGCTAGATTAAAATTAAAGATTTTAAAATATCTAAATCATTGCTGCTATAATTTACATTCCAATATGGCTAGATTAAAATGATACAATAGCTTCTTTTAATACTCTTCATTTAGGTTAATTTACATTCCAATATGGCTAGATTAAAATTTACACTTAATTGTATCACTTCCTGATACTATTGTATTTACATTCCAATATGGCTAGATTAAAATTACAATTAGTGTTCCATTTAATTCTCCTATTTCTATATTTACATTCCAATATGGCTAGATTAAAATGTTTTGAAATTTTCAAAGATAGTAGCTATTATATAATTTACATTCCAATATGGCTAGATTAAAATTTCAATTCTATAATAAATACAATCAGATGCCCCTTCATTTACATTCCAATATGGCTAGATTAAAATATATTAAATCTCTGAAAAAATTCCCTGATTCTACATTTACATTCCAATATGGCTAGATTAAAATAAAAAATAAAAGGAGAGTGATAAAAAATGATAATTAGATTTACATTCCAATATGGCTAGATTAAAATTATCTAAAAATTCAACAACAGCCCCACCATTAAAAATTTACATTCCAATATGGCTAGATTAAAATCTTATTGTATCTACAATGTCATCGTGCTCTGCGTTATTTACATTCCAATATGGCTAGATTAAAATTGATAGAAACACCTTTGTCACCATTAGGTAAAATGGATTTACATTCCAATATGGCTAGATTAAAATAAAGTTAACCGAAGACATACTGGATCTATTATAATATATTTACATTCCAATATGGCTAGATTAAAATTAAAGTTATGCAACAAGTATTCGGGCCTGGAGCTGAATTTACATTCCAATATGGCTAGATTAAAATCAAAACGAAAAAGAGGTCAAAATATTTAAAATTAATAATTTACATTCCAATATGGCTAGATTAAAATAATGGTATTTCAAAAGATGAAGCTATGTACTTGCTAATTTACATTCCAATATGGCTAGATTAAAATACCTTCTGTTGATGAGTTACAGATTCCTTTTGAATATTTACATTCCAATATGGCTAGATTAAAATTAGAAAAACTATATTAGAATATGCACCAAATTCAAGATTTACATTCCAATATGGCTAGATTAAAATCTACAATAGCAAAAGCTAGTTTGCCTTTAGACTATGATTTACATTCCAATATGGCTAGATTAAAATTTTGTTGCAGCTCCAAGGTTAATTATTGCATTATTTATTTACATTCCAATATGGCTAGATTAAAATATATTTAGAGATATTGTTATAGTTGCATTAATATGAATTTACATTCCAATATGGCTAGATTAAAATAGAAACAGAAGATGACTCTGGAATACTATTTGATATATTTACATTCCAATATGGCTAGATTAAAATGGAACAAGAACAGCTGTAGGGGTAGAAAATAATGTATTTACATTCCAATATGGCTAGATTAAAATTAAAAATAGAAAAGTTGAAGTAATAGACATAAAAATTTACATTCCAATATGGCTAGATTAAAATTAAAAATAGAAAAGTTGAAGTAATAGACATAAAAATTTACATTCCAATATGGCTAGATTAAAATAAAGATACAGATTATTTGTAGAAAATATAAATTTGAGATTTACATTCCAATATGGCTAGATTAAAATGTGGACGATTAATGATATGACAGCCCAAGAAAATGTATTTACATTCCAATATGGCTAGATTAAAATAAAAAAGAGAAAAGCGGTAAGGCAGAGATAGCAGAAAATAATTTACATTCCAATATGGCTAGATTAAAATCATTTTTTTAAATTCTTCTTCATCCCCTCCTCTATCATTTACATTCCAATATGGCTAGATTAAAATTAAATGTAGAAGAAACACCATATAGGATAAAATAATTTACATTCCAATATGGCTAGATTAAAATAAATGCAAAAAGGTTTTAAAAATGCATTGCAAAGCTTATTTACATTCCAATATGGCTAGATTAAAATTTACATCTTTCAGTTATAGCGACACAACAGAATACAATTTACATTCCAATATGGCTAGATTAAAATATAAGTCCGAGAACTTGCCTCTAATTGATTTTTGATATTTACATTCCAATATGGCTAGATTAAAATAACGGCTTATAAAGGCTATGTTGTTTATTTTGCTTTATTTACATTCCAATATGGCTAGATTAAAATTTATTAATAATTTTGATAGTATTTAAACATTTCATTATTTACATTCCAATATGGCTAGATTAAAATGCCATCTCAATTTCTGTAGTATGCTTAAATCCCTCAATTTACATTCCAATATGGCTAGATTAAAATACGTGCCCTTATTTTACCACTCAATCCTTTTAAAATCAAGTATAAAATTCTTCATTCTGTCGACCTCGACACTTTTACTCATTTTTATAAGAAAAAATCTATTCATTTTCCAAAGTCCTAACAAAATCAAGCTATTCCCACGCTGTCGATCCCAAATAGTTTTTGCTCTATTACAGGTCGACAGTTTTTATAAAATCATTCTATAAAAAATTAGTTGTTTTATCATCTTCTATTCCTAAAAAATCTTTTCTTAACCATTTCCCTGAATCCTGTTTAAAAACAATAACAGAATCCATATCTTTTCTTATATATTTTGCTAATTCGTAACTCATTTCAATATACTTTGCATTTGATATCTCACCTTCAAAAACAGAATTTTGTATGTGATGAAGATACCTTTTGCAAGTTTTAAATATCCTCCTTAAAGCTTTAGAACCCTCTTTTGTGTCTGTAAATATTATATCATATACAAGTATAATATACAATAATATCACCACCAAATTTTAAATCCATCATATTCCTCCTCCCCGCTTAAGTGCTTAACTAATTTATATAATTCCAATCTTATTAAATGTTTATATGTAACATCTCTTTTTAATTTTTTATGTCTTATTGTTTTATTTAATCTCTCATCATACTCTTTTAAAATCTTTTTTCTTGCACCGTCTTTCATATACATATAATTAATTTCCTCAACAAAATCTTTTTCTGTAATAATATTTTTATTTAATAAATAAAATATCATTCTATCTCCAATTAATGGTTTAAAAACTTCTGCAATATCAAGGCTTAAAGAAAATCTTCTTTCTCCAGGCTCATGTAAAAAACTTACAACTGGAGAAAGTTGAGTATGATATATTTCTCCTAATACTGTTGTATATATTAATGTATTTACAAAAGACATAAGAGTATTTATCATATTATCAGGTGGTCTTCTTACTCTTTTGGTAAAATTTATATCCTGATTAATAATTGTATTAAAAGTTTTATAATAGGTTTTTCTAATATTACCCTCTTCTCCCATTATTTCTGTTATAGTTTTACATTGTTCTATCTTATTTCTGATTTTTGATATTTCATCTATATATATTTCCAAATCTTTATCTCTTTCATTATAATACCTTATATTTCTATGAATATTAAAAGAAGCTGTATTTATTATCTCTTTTGCAATCTCAACTCTTTTTTCATTATCAATATAGTGTTTAACTTGTTCTACAAATAAATATCCAGAATTAAGTTTTTCTCTTGGATAAAAACTACCTGTATAAAATCCATAATAATTAAAAAAATGTAGTATCACTCCATTTTGTGATAGAAAATTAATAAGTTTACTGTTTAAGTTTAGCTCTCCCAAAATATAAATTACATCCACATCTTCTATAGGTATATAATGATTTTCTCCATTAATTATAAAATTCAAACTATTGTCTTTTCTTTTTAAAGTTCCACTTTTTGAAAGGTAATAATTTCTTTTTATTTTAAACACCCCCTTAGAAATAGCTTAAAATTTAAATATAACACAATTCGTAATATGCACATTTTTTACAAATTTTACTATCTATTTTTTTAGGTATCTCTTTTCTTTTTATTATATCTTTTATTTCAATCAGAATGTTTTCAATTTTTTCTTCATCTTTTTCAGTTAAAACTATTTTTTCTCTCTTTCTTAATAATGGATAATCAATTATTCCATCCATATTATCCACTCCATTTTTCTTTAAATAATATTGATAATATCTTATTTGCCAATGCCCTGCTTCTTCTATAGCTTTAGATTTTTTTATCTCGTGAATTACTTTATATCCCTCAATAAAATCAATATTTATTGTGTTGTCTATCATTATATGTTTTTTCTCTTTTTTATAGCTGTTTTCATCTATTGATTTTCCAATGGATACATTTTCACTATTATTTTCCATAGATATATTTTTTGAAAAATACCAAAGTTTCCTTTTGCATACAAAATAATAGTAAAACATTACACCTGTTATTTTTATGTTTTCTTGTTGCATTGGAGTCACCTTCTTTTTAGTAATGGCTTAAAAATAACAATCCAATTTTGTTTTAAAAGGCTCAAGGTTCTTTTATGAAAAGCACATAAAAAACTACGCCTAACATATGCAGTGCTTCAACCATTTTTATAACAAAATATAAGAAATTTATTTTTTAAATGTTCCTTAGCAAATTAATTTTAAAAACTCCTTGAATCAAAATCAATATTTCTATCAACTTTTTTCTCAATTGTTACTCCCTCTTTTTCTGAATATTTACAATCTAAAATTGGAATTTCCATATATTTTCCTATTTTCAATTTTTCATTTAATTGTATTCCATATATTTCATTTCTTCTTATATCAACTGTATAATCTTTCAGCTCATATATTTTTTTTATCCTATTTTCTGTAAATTCTTTCCTATTTTCATTATTATAGATTGCTCGGTTTATATCTAAAATTAATTCATCAATCGCATCTTTTCTTTCTTCGTAAATAGTTTTTGGAATAATAGTAATATTTTCTATATCTCTAAATCTCTTTCTAACTTCTTTTTTTGATAATTCATATTCAGGTATAGTTTTTATATAATCTATATTGGCTAAAACTTTTTTATAATATTCCGTATTTTTCAACTTTTCAGTTGTATATATTTCTCCAATAATATCTAATTTATCCTGCTCTGTTATTTTCCCATCTAAATTTTTCAAAGCTTCTTTTGAAAATTCAAAGATATCTTTATCAATAACATAATTTACTCCACTACATTTATTCTCACCACCATCAAATACATAACAATTATAACCATTTTTATCAAAAGCTCTTTTTCTATAGCATCTTCCAAATCTTTGAAATAATCCATTAATATCAGAAAGTTCTGTAAATAACAAATCGAAATCAATATCAAGAGATGCTTCTACTACTTGAGTTGCAACCCATATTCCAATTTCATTTGAATTTTTATCTCCCATACGCATAATATTTTTTTCTTTATTCTTTCTATCTCTTTTTATAAATTTTGAATGTAATAAATTAATTTTTACTTTCTTGTCAATTAATTCTTTATTATTAGATAATTCTTCAAATATTTCTTGAGCTTTTCTAACTGTATTACAAATTACCAAAACTTTATTTTTATTATACTTTTCTATTATTTCTCTGCTATCAATTTCACTATTTCTAACTTTAATACTATGCCTTATCAAAGAATTAATATAGGGCTTTTCTCCAGTAATAAAATTTATTCCTTCTTTCTTCATTAAATCAATAATTATTTGTGGAAGTGTTGCTGTTAATATTGCAAATTTTCCACCTATTTTATCAATATAGTATAATCCTAATATAAGATAAGCTAATAAATCTGGTGAATACATTTGAATTTCATCAATAACCACTTTAGAGTATGATAAAGTAGCAAGTTTGGATTCAAAATCTCTATATCTAAATACAAAATCAAATATTTGATCAAGTGTACATATTGTTAAAGGTAGCGATAATTGTTTTGTTTTATTATAATATTCTTCTATATTATCACCATTATTTTTATTTTCAAGATATTTACTATATGTATCAGAATGAAGTAGCCCTATTCTCTCTTTATTTTTAACAATTTCGTTGACTACTCTTTTATAAATCTCATTTATAGCCGTTTTTAAAGGTAATGTAAAAAAGCCTTTATTATTACCAATCCATAATAATCCTGCTTCTGTCTTTCCCATCCCTGTTTGGGCTACTGCTATTATATTTTTATCTAAATTATTTTTCATAAAATTTTGTAAATCATTCCAATTAAAATTGTTTTCTTTTTTGAATTTATCTAAACTATCATTTAAAAAATCATTTTTCACTTCAACGTCAATACCACCACTTGCTGCATAATCAAGACGATTTAATAGCCCTTTTATTTTTACATATTCAAGAAAATAATCAGAATCTCCATATGTTCTTTCATTTGCAAAATATTTTGCACTAATTTTTTTTATTTTTTTTATTTCTAATTTATCATATTTAAAATTAACCGCTTCTTTTTTTAGTAATTCTACTTCTTCATTATAATTTTCTGCATTATAATCTCCTCTTTCATGATGCCTTGCCACTGCTTGAGATATAATTTTAATCTCATTATTTGTAAAATTATATTCCTCTTTTAATTCTTTTGCATTTATAAAAGCCAAGCTTAATAAATTATGTGCTATTTCATCTTTATGTTTCTTTATTTTTTCAATTTTATCTTGAAATTTTCTATTTATTTTCCCTAGATCATGATAAATACAAGAAATTTTTAAGGCATTCCAATTTATATCTAAATCAGAATAAACGCTTTTTATAATTTCAAAATTTCTAAGTAAATTATCTGTATGTTCTTGTATTGTTTCTCTTGGATTGGATTTTGCAAGATAATTATTCATATATTCCCCCAATATATTATTGTGAAACGACTTATGTCGTCCCACAATAATATTAGATACATTAAAAAAATCTATAGATACATTCATATTTTTAAAACAAATGACTCCTTAATTTTTTTAAGAACCTTATTAAATTATTTCTAACGCTATGTGTTTCTAATGCCTTTATTTCCACATATCTCTTAGATAAGAGAATCCTCCAACAAGGGAGGTTCTTGAGATTTTAGTTTTTTAGCATTTAACACGCCTATTATTAAATTGCAAATACAATATTTCTATCTTCATCAACTAATATTTTTTCACCTTCACTTCCTATTATTCTTGAAGAATAAATTACTTTCTTTTTATTCCATTTTCTAAAATATTTTGGTTGTTTCTTAGTCCCAAAATTTTTAAGTTCATAATTTTTATTCAAATTATACATTGTCCCTCTATTTTCTATTCCATACGAACTAGTTTCTGAACCTAAAATTATTTTTTCACTTTCTATCATCTCTAAAGGAATATAAGCTAAATAATCATTAGATAATTCTAAATCCTTTTCAAATTCTTCTTCTCTTATCTCTACTGAATTAACTTCTTTTATTATAACTAAATCTTCTCTTCTTCCGAGAGATATAAATTCTAATGGATTTTTTATACATTTTTCTATTTCTTCTATTAAATTTTGATCTTCTGGAATTATATGTATAAGCAATTCTACCTCTGTTAATAGCTCTGTAGTAGCAATACCCCTACCAATCCCAAACCCATTAGCATTTAGCTGATGTCTACCAGATTCAAATTTCATTTCAGGTTTAAATTCATATCTTGTAAACAAATCATTAACTTTAGAGTGATATTTGCCTTGAATACTTACCTGCATTTCTTTATATTCTTCATACCCACAAATTGAATGTACCATCCCAATTACTGTTGAATATGGTGGCAATGGATATGTTTCTTTTAGCTGAAAACTTGTAGGAACTTTATAATTAACAAGTTCTTGTTCTAATTTAATTCTAATTGCTTTTTTCATAATACTCACTTACCTTTGTTTTTAAGTTTTTAAATAGTGTTGGCATACTTTCAGCTTTTAACTCTTCTTTTATTTTAATATCATTATCAAATTTACCTTCTATTAATCCACAAATTGTATCTTTTTCTATAAAATCAAACAACACTCCTTTTATCGACTCTATTACTAATTTATTGTTTTTTATATCTAAAACATTTTCAAATATAGGATTTTTTATATCATATACCCCACCTATTGCAAATAAAGGTTTTAAATCTTCTCTTCTTCCTCTAATATCTCTGTAAAGCAATGCTATTGTATCTAATAATTTATTTACTCTTCTTGCTTTTTCATCATTTTCAAGATTTATACTATCATTTTTATCAATTCCTATTTTATCAAGATCAATTGCTATACTATATCTATAATAACTTCTATGTATTTCAGATTGTGCTATATTCATTCCTTTCATTTCTCCACCTGTTCTATCTGATAGCCCTTTATTTGTAAGAAAATCTAAATCACCTTTGAAAGTTTCAAGAGAAATAGCATTAGATAATCTTGCTACGGCTGAACGTGTTACACTCCCTTCTCCTTTTTTTGTTTTCATGTATCCAAAAAAATCTATTTCTGGATAATCTTTTATTGTTGCTTCAGGTGAAAATTGAACTACTTCTTTTTCAACCCTTGTAGGTGTTAATTTTTCTCCTAATTGTTCTATAATATTATATCTTATTGCTTGCCTTGAGATGTACGTATACTGATTTCCATTACCTCTTGACATTTTTTTTAGCGAAGCTACATTCCCTATTCCTTCTCCATAATTTGCACTTTCTGCCTCAAAAATCATTGATAAAATTAGTCCTTTTGTTTTCATTATCTATCGCCCCCATCTAAATTATTATTTTTATCATCAATTAAACCACTTACAAAAGCATACCCTATTGTTTTAAATGTTTCTATATCTTGCAAACAATCAATAAAAAACTTTGGAACCTTCTTTCCTGTATAAAGATAACAATTTAAAATAGTATCCATAAACATCCCATTATTATTAGTCTTTAGTGCATTTAATAATCTATAGGAAATTCCATTAAGTTTGTTTTCAGAATTTTTGTCTTTATATGCTTGTTTCAAATAATACCCTGCTCCATTATAAGATTTTAAAGCATCTTTTTCTATCTTCTTCATCTCTCCAACCCCTTTCAAATATTCAAAGTTTATATTTATTACTGCTAATAAATGCCTTCCATTAAACAAAGCATTATTTGATTTTGTTAACTTTAAAATCAACATCTTGTGTATAAGTAAAAACATATTTTCATTATTTAAAATATTTCTCATTACTTCTTCATAAACTCTAAAATATTTATCAATCTCTTTATATCCTGCTTTTATTAAAATATCTAATTCATGCTTAGAATTATTAATAAGATTTAATATCTTTTTAGATAAAATATTAAATCTATATTTTTCATTTTCATATCTAACAACTTGAATATCTGACAATTCATATTTAGAACTATTATTTATACTTTCACTCATTGCAGTTATCATTGCTCTATATGTTGTATTAGAATTCATCTCTTCATCATTTAATATTGTCATCCTTACTCTATTATTTATTTTTATTGCTTCTGCAATACTTCGATTTGCATTTACATATATTCCTTTATCATATACATAAGTAAAACCTGCAGGAACACAAGAATAAATGAGCTTACAAACAGGACAAATAGCAATATCATTCACAAAATTCCAAACATGAGATGTTTTTCTGCTAGTATCAAACCCAGTTGCATTTAAAAATCCTAAATCATTATCCATTTTTTTTATTTTATTATCACAAGTAAAACAGTCATACTTATATTTTTCTTTAGACTCATTTAAGTATTTAAAAGTTGATAAAGGAAAATAATTTTTATAATCACTATAAATATTTTTTTCTTTAGTTTGCGGATTTAAAAAAGATATACCATTCCAAGCATTTTTAATTATAGTATAAATAACGTTTTTAGCTGCTATATATTTTTTTACTTCATCTAATGAATAAAAATCTATTACTTCTTTTATTTTTTCAATTATTCTTTTTACATCTTCTAACCTATCTTCAATACTTTCATTCTTTTTAAGTTTTATTTTCTGTATATTTTTTTCTTTTTCTAATATTGGAAAATCAGAACTAATTAATTCATATGCTGCTTTATGGCTATTACTTTTTAAATATTTTTTTAAGTTTTCTATATACTTATTAAAATTTTCAAAAGCTTTTTTATCAAAGTTACTATAATTTTCTTTTTCAAAATACTCTATTTTATTTCTATAAGAAACTACTTTTGACCAAGCTAATTTTTTTTCATAAGTATTAATAAAATAATTAAAATATTTTTCTTCAAAATTCTCTAACACTTTAGAATCAATTATTACTTCCTGTCCATTAAATTCAATTTCTTCCTCATGACCAGCATATTTTAAGATATTTATAAAACCTACTACTCCTACATTATAAAGCCAATCCTTTAACGATAAATGTATCTTCTCTTCCATATTACCTCACCTCCTTCCATCACACCATATCTACCATTCCAAACCCTTGCGATCTCCTGCTTCCAATTCCTGCTTTATATAAATAATCCAACAAATATCCATCTCCACTAATTTTTACTATTCCAATATTACCAGTAATTCTTCTATGAATCCTTTCTTCAAAATGAGAAATTGGTACAGATTTCATTTTCCCAATCTCTATTTTTAAATTTTCAACATCTTTTTTTATATCAAAATCAAAGAAACTCTTTCCACTCTCATAAATATTTATTTTCATTTGATCTAAAAAATTTTCATCATTATAAACCAAATGGTTATCCTTACTATTATCTCTATTTTTATTATCATGATACCTTATAACTACTGGTGATAACGTTTTAAATATAGCTTCATTGCTTTTTATTACTTTTTCTTTTGCCATTTTTACATTTATTAATGTAAATTCAAAACTATTTTTAAAATTATAAACTTTGTGTAATTTCCCAAGTATAGAATTATAAAAATACAATCCATATTCTTGCGAAAATGTAGAATAATTCAAATATATCTCATTCCCCTCAATCTCTATCTTATCAGATAAAAATTTGGGATTTTTCATATATACTGAAAATGTAAATGGTTTAACTATTGGATCTCGTCCCATCTTCCCAATGTAATTTTTTTCATAAAATTTTTCGCTATAATCTTCAAATGATGACTTCAGAAAAGAAATAAATGCCCTCCTATAATCCAAAGGAATTTCTTTCTTTTTCAATTCAAATTTCAAATTAAATCTCATAATTCAACCTCTCCTCCTTAAATTAGTTTGTAAACAGATAAGAACCTGCTAAACAATTAATTCCTATATATAATAAATTTATCCACTAACCAAACCTCATCTATTTTATTTTATTAGTGAATATTAGTGGCAATTGGTGACAAAAAGATTTTTTTATTAGTTCTTCTGTTTTTATTTTATTCTCACTCATCTCCCTATTCTCCAATCTAATTACATAAAATTCCAAAAAACAAAAAAATTGAAAAATACCTAAACAAATAACTTGCTTAGATTTCCTCCAATTTTTTTAATTTCCCCATTTAAAACTTCCCCAACAACATATTACTATTTTTTTTACAAAAATTCAAGTTTTATTTTATTATATCTATTTAATATAATATCAAAATTCTTGAACTATTATACCTGTTATGATATAATAATTTGTGGGGAAAAAAATAAGGAGGTGCGCAATTTGAAATTTGCAATAATTGATGATTCAGGGGATATTTTACTCTTATTAAAAGAGATTCTTAAAAAACATTTTAATGATTCCATTATAAAAACTTATGATTCAGGAGAAGATTTCTTTGATAATCCAAATCACAAAGATTTTGATATTATTATTACTGATATGAATTTACCTGGTATTTCAGGAATAGATATTGCAAAACTATCAAAATCAAAATCAAATACGCCTGTAATTCTTATTACAGCAAATGGGTCTAGTGAATTAGTAAGACAGCTTTTTATTGAAAAAATAGTTGATGACTACCTTGATAAACCTATTTTGGAATCTAATCTAATAGAAAGAATTAACAATGTAATAAAAGCAAATAATAAATATGAATCATTTATTTGGGTGAAAATTTCTAGAGATAAGAGTATTCAAGTAGATATAGATAACATTGACTATATTTCTACTTCCGAAAGAGCTAAATTTTTAACTGTTTCAACTTCTACAAATGAAAAATATGAAACAAGAGCCCTTTTAAAAGAGATTGCTGCTAAATTACCAGAAAATTTTATTAAACTAACTAAAGGATTAATTATTAATAAAAATAATATTAAGTTTATATCTTCAGAAGAGTTGATTATTAGTTTTAACTCTAATAGTAAAGTTAAAATTAGTAGGAATAAACTTTTTGAATTAAAACAAAAATTATGATATAAAAAAACAGCTCAAAACTTCTGAGCTGTTTTTTTTATGCCGTTTTTTATTACATACTACTTAGGAATGGCTTAAAAATAACATTCCCATTTTGTTTTAAAATACGCAATGGTTCAAGCGTTTTTATAACAAAATATGAGAACATTATTTTTTAAACGTTCCTTAATTTTTCATTTAATAGTTTATTTACAATTTGAGGACTTGCTTTTCCTTTTGATTCTTTCATAACTTGCCCTACAAGATATCCCATTGCTTTTTTCTTTCCATTTTTAAAATCATCTATTGATTGTTGATTATTATCTAAAACTTTTTGCACTATTTCTTCAATAGCTCCTGTATCTGTAATTTGTATCATACCTTTTTCTTTTACAATTACTTCTGGAGTTCTGCCATCCTCTAACATAATTTCAAACAGATCTTTTGCAATTTTTCCACTAATAGTTTTTTCACCAATTAATTTTATTATTCCACCTAAATTTTCAGGCGATATACTAAACTCTTCTATTGAAATCCCTTTATCTTTTAAAACTCTTAATACTTCTGTCATTATCCAGTTACTTGTAGTTTTTGCATTTCCTGAATTTTTTACAGCTATTTCAAAATAATCAGCTAACTCTTTTTCAGTACATAATACATCTGCATCATATTCTGGTATTTTATATTCTTTTACAAATCTAGCTGCTTTTTCTTCTGGGAATTCTGGCATTTCATTTTTTATCTCTTCTATTAATTCATCAGATATTTCTATTGAAACCAAATCAGGTTCAGGAAAATATCTATAATCATTAGCTTCCTCTTTTGATCTCATTGATTTTGTTATACCTAAATTATCATCCCATAATCTAGTCTCTTGTGTAATTGTCCCACCATTTTCTATCACTTCTATTTGTCTTTCTATTTCATAATCTATTGATCTTGCTACTGCTTTAAAAGAGTTCAAATTTTTAGTTTCTGTTCTTGTTCCAAATTCTTTTTGACCTTTTGGTCTTACTGATACGTTAGAATCACATCTAAGAGATCCTAATTCCATACTAACATCACTTACTTCAGAATATTTTATTAATGTTCTTAATTTAGTTAAATATTCATATGCTTCTTGAGAAGTTCTCATATCAGGCTCTGATACTATTTCTATTAATGGTATCGAAGCTCTATTTAAATTCACATAACTTTCATCAGCAAAATCACTATGTACAAGTTTTCCTGCATCTTCTTCCATATGAATTCTTGTAACTCCTATTCTTTTTTCTTTTTTATTTACATTAATATCTATATGCCCAAATTCTGCAAATGGTTTATCAAATTGAGATATTTGATATCCTTTTGGTAAATCTGGATAATAATAGTTTTTTCTATCAAATTTTGTATCTTGATTAATTTTACAATCTAATGTTAATCCTGCTTTTATTGCATATCTCAATACCTTTTCATTTAATTTTGGTAAAACTCCTGGATGCCCAAGACATATTGGACATACATGAGTATTTGCTTCATCCCCATCATAATCTGTACTACAACTACAAAATATTTTAGTATTCGTTTTCAATTGTATATGAACCTCTAGCCCTATTACTGCCTCATACTCTACAGCCATTTATATAAACCTCCTATTTTTTTAATTTTTTTACTATCATTGGTATAATAGCAAGTTGAATTACTATTCCCACTAATCCTGCCATAATTCCTCCAACTATAAATGAAGTTGGTAAAAATTTAGGATTTTTTATCATTATAAAATTCATACTAAGTGCAATAAACACTACAACCCTTCCTAATAACATTCCGCTAATTAATGAAATATATTCATTTTTAGTTTTATTATAAATAGCTCCTGTTATAAATCCATATGCTGTTAATTCTATTGTCATTATTTGTGCCATAGGAAATGGTGCTGCAATTGGCATACCTGTTACCATAAAGCTAACAATAGGTGCTAATGCTCCAACTAACACACCTTCAAATGGACCATATATCATTGCTGCTAAAAAAACTCCTATATGCATAGGTAAAAATGTTTTCCCTAAAAATGATGGATCTTTCAAATTTAATCCTAATCCAATATAATGTACTACCCAAGGTATAATCAATGTAATTCCAAAAGCAAGTAAAAATGAAACTGATTTTTCCTTTATTTTTTTTACACTAATTTCCATATTATATCTCCTCACTTACATATTGTGTCACAATGTCTAACTTTGTTATAATCATCTAATTTTTGATTTTTGCAGTTGCAACGCCTTGTTCTGTCCTTGATTTTATTGAGTACCCACAAGGACAATGTCATTAAATTAAGAAAAACTTAAAACCCTACCTCTCCGTCAGCTTCGCTGCCACCTCTCCTAAAAGGAGAGGCTTTTTGGCTCTCCCTCTGGGAGAGCTGTCACGCTAGTGACTGAGAGGGTGATTTCCCTTAGCTTGACAGCATTACCAACAAGGCTCACTCCTACAAATTATTGCTATTTTTAATATTTTTATTATTTTAATTTAGGAAGCTCAACTTTACCTCTTACTTTTTCAAATGCATATCCTGCTTTCAAAATATCTCCTTCTCCAAAAGCTTTTCCTAAAAGTTGTATACCAACAGGAAGTCCTTCTGATAACCCTGCAGGAACTGACATACCAGGAATACCTGCTAAATTTGCTGATATTGTAAATATATCAGATAAATACATTTTTAAAGGATCATCTGTTTTTTCTCCAATTTTAAATGCTACAGATGGAGAAGTTGGTGTTAATATTACATCTACATTATTAAAAGCATTATCGAAATCTTGTTTTATAAGTCTTCTAACTTTTTGAGCTTTTTTATAATAAGCATCATAATATCCTGCACTTAATACATAAGTTCCTATCATAATTCTTCTTTTTACTTCATCTCCAAAACCTTCACTTCTGCTTTTAGTATATAATTCTGTTAAATCTTTATATTCTTTTGTTCTATATCCATATCTAACACCATCAAATCTTGATAAATTCGAACTTGCTTCTGCAGGTGCTACAATGTAATAAGCTGGTCCAGCATATTCTGTATGTGGCAATGAAACCTCTACTATTTCAGCTCCAAGGTCTCTATATCTTTCAATTGATTCATTTACAATTTTTTTTACTCCTGCTTCCATTCCATCTACAAAATACTCTTTTGGTATCCCTATTTTCATTCCTTTTATATCTTCTGTTAAAAATTTTGTATAATCTGGGACTTCCATATTTACAGAAGTTGAATCATTACTATCATATCCCGAAATAGCATTTAACGCTAATGCTGCATCTTCTACATCTTTTGTTATTGGTCCAATTTGGTCAAGAGATGATGCAAAAGCTATTAATCCAAATCTTGATACTCTTCCATAAGTAGGTTTTAACCCCACAACTCCACATAATGAAGCTGGTTGTCTAATACTTCCACCTGTATCTGAACCTAAAGAAATTATAGATTCCCCAGCAGCTACACTTGCTGCAGATCCTCCACTACTTCCTCCAGGAATTCTATTTAAATCCCAAGGATTTTTAGTCTTTTTCACAAATGAATTTTCTGTAGATGACCCCATTGCAAATTCATCCATATTAGTTTTTCCGATAATAGGAATACCATTTCCTTTTAATTTTTTTACTACTGAACCATCATAAATCCCTTCATAATTAGATAACATTTTTGAGCTTGCAGTAGTCAAATCTCCCATTGATACCATATTATCTTTTAATGCAATTGGAATTCCTTCTAACCCATTTAATGTTTCTCCTCTTGCTAATTTTTCATCTGCTTTTTTAGCTGCTTCAATAGCTTTTTCTTTAGTTAAAGTTACAAAACTATCTACTTTATTTTCCACATTTTCTATTCTATTAAAAACACTTTCTACTATTTCTGTTGATTTAATCTCTTTTTTACTTAAAAGCTCTTTTAATTCATGTGCCGTTAAACTATATAATTCCATTCTTAACCTCCTATTAAATTATTTTTCTAATTCTTTCTTTTTTTCATTTTTAATTTTCTTCTATTCTATCCTACAACTTTTGGAACAATAAAAGTTCCTTCTTCTTCTTGAGGTGCATTTTTCATTGCTAATTCATTTGATACCGATTTTTTTACTACATCTTCTCTCAATGCATTTTTCAAATCAATTGCATGAGATAATGGTTCTACATTCTCAGTATCAACTTCACTTAATTTGTCAACATATTTTAATATATCATTTAATTGTGACTGAAATTTTTGAACCTCTTCCTCTTTAAATTCAAGTCTTGAAAGACCTGCAATTTTTAGTACATCCTCTTTTGTTAATGCCATCTTTATACCTCCTCTATTATTTTATTTTTATTATTTTCATAAACTGAATATGCAACTAAACTCCCCAAAACTGCTCCTACAATTACATCACTTAACCAATGCCTATATGTATAAACTCTTGAAAACAATACTATTGATGGAATAAATAGAAATAATGCTTTTAAATATTTATTCTTAACATATAAAAAAAATGGAATAAATGTTGCAAATGCTGTTATTGTATGACCTGATGGCATACTTAGGTAATCAAATTTAAATAATTCACCTGCATTATATGCTTTTATATAATTAAAAAATTGTAATGGATTGTTTGCAACAAAAGGTCTTTCTCTGGATATAACTCCTTTTATTAATAAAACCATTAACCCTGCATAACTTGTTGACATTAGTGAAATAGAAAATATTTTTTCTATTTTTTTTAGATTTAAAATTATCCCTACAATTATACCTGTTAATAAAAATGGGAAAATAAATTTTCCATTTCCAATGTAAACATTTCCTAATTCAGAAATTACACTAAAGATATTTTTTTTACTGTTTATTTTACTAAAAAATCTTGATAAATCTGAATCTACAAAGAATATTATGAATATCACACCTATTAAAATAACTGTTAATATTTTATAATTTTTCTTTATCTCTTCTATTGTTTTTTTAAGAATGTTTTTCCAATATCCCTCTTTTATTAATTTATAAATCATTATAATAAAAAGTATATATAAAAAAATTGATGGTTTTAATAATTTTGACATTTTTTTCTCCCTTTATTAATTATTTCTTAGTTGATTACTAAAAATTTTTATTGTATATTTTATATTATACAATAAATTCTACATAATGTGAATATATTAAATCAAAATATTATTTTATAGTTTCTTTTTTTTCTGAATAATATTTCCCCTCATAAACATAATATCTTCTATTTACATATTTATCTTTATAATTTATCTCTTCTAATAATTTCAAATTATTAAAATATTTTTTCAGCCTTTTTAAGTCATTATTTTCAATAATAATAATCGATTTTTTATTATCTAATTTACCATTCTTTTTATCATTCTTTAGCCATATATTATACATTGAATATCTAGAATCTGGTAAACTATATAATCCATCAACTTTATCCAAATAATATCCAGCCTCAGAACTATTTTGATATGAATCTCCAAATAGTAACATATCTTTATTCAAATATTTTTTTACAGGCTTAAACAGTTTGTTATATCCATAAAATTTATTTTTCAAAACTGCTCGTTTAGGCAATGGTAATATTTCTGGAAATCTTAATATTACAATAAATATAAATGATAAAATAATTCCAGATATATATAATTTTCTTTTATTATTAATTTCAATAAAATATGCAATTAAAATTGTTCCTGCTATATATGCAGGTGCTGCCCAATTTGCTTCAGCTTTTTTAAATAATGAATTATATAAGAAAAACAGAAGAGTGAATACAAATGTTATAAATAAATATTTAAATTTATTGTCTTTTATATTTTTCATATAATCTTTTGTTAAATAGTAGATTAACCCAATAAAAAATATCGGATTAAAAATTCCAATTTGACCACCTAAAAATTCAAAAAAACTATTTAATTTCAAAACTTTCTTTTCAGAAACTCCATGTGAAAATTGAAATTTAAAAGATACCCAGTCATTAATATAATTCCAATATATTACTCCAGAAAAAACTAAAATCGCAATTAAAATTGCAATATAAATCTCTTTTTTTAAAAATAATTTTTTATATTTAGAAAAAATAAGAAATAAAAATATCGAAACTAATAATAATACTCCAGTATATTTAGAAACTAATAATAATCCACCAAATAGACCTGTCAAATAAGCATATTTTGATTTTTCTTCAAAAATATATATGTATGCACTATATAAAGTAACTCCCCAAAATAGTATTAAAGGCGAATCAGGTGTCATAACTATAAAACCTGCTTGTGTTAAAGGTAACAATAAAAATATAATTAATGCTTTTTCTGCAACTTTTCCTGAAAATATTTTTTTAGAAAGCTTAAATATAATAATTCCTGTTACTCCCATTGAAATTACTGTCCCAAGTCTCACAAAAAATTCATTATTTGAAAAAAATGTGAAAATTGAAATAAGATACGCTACCATTGGTGGGTGATCAAAATATGACAGCTGAAGATGTTTACTCCAAACCCAATAATAAGCTTCATCTGGATGTAATGGTAAAAATATATTATAAACTGAACACAATATTAGAACTATCCAAAAAAAATATTTAATTTTTTTGCTCATATAAATCCTCCTTATGAATGGCTTAAAAACAACCTTATCTTTTCTTAAATATTTTTTAGAAATCTTCTATTAAATCTCATCCACCATACCATTAATATTGCTTCTAAAAATATCTTTTTAGACATTTTAGATTTTCCTAATGTTCTGTCTTCAAATATTATAGGAACTTCTTTTATTTTATATCCTTTTAAATATGTTATATAATTAAGCTCAACTTGAAAAGAATATCCATTTGATTTAATTCTATCTAAATCCATATTTTCTAATACTTCTTTTTTGAAACATTTAAATCCACCTGTTATATCATTTAACGGTAATCCTAATATTATTTTTGCATATAAGCTCCCGCCTCTACTAACTATTTTTCGAATTATTCCCCAATTTTTTACTCCGCCATCATTTACATATCTACTTCCAATGATTAAATCATTATTTTCTATCTCTTCTAAAAATTTAGGGATATAAATAGGATTATGTGAAAAATCAGCATCCATTTCAAATATATAATCATATTCATTTTTTAAAGCCCATCTAAATCCTTCTATATAAGCTGTTCCTAGTCCTAACTTCCCTGCTCTTTTTAATAAAAATAATTTTTTATTATATTTATCTTTCATTAAATTTTCTATTATTTCATATGTTTTATCTGGCGAATTATCATCTACTATTAATATATTTATATCATTTTTTTGATTGTAAATTTCTTCTAATAATTTTTCTATATTTTGACTTTCATTATACGTTGGTATTATTATTAATGCCTTTTTTTTTGATATACTCATTACTTTTCACTCTCCATAATCTTGATTCTTTTCCTTAAATACTATAAAATAATTCCCTAAAAAATTTAATGTACTTGCCACACCAATTCCAATTAATTGAGATAAAATTTTATTTATACTAAAATTTTCAACTAATAACCTAAGAACTAATATATTTACAATAAAATTTATTCCACTTATTAATAAAAAACTAAAATATTTCCTCTTAAAGCTCTTATGTTCTGCTTTTCCTTTAAAAGTCCATATATTATTCCATATAAAATTATTTGTAACAGCAATAAAAAATGAAATTGTAGCAGCTATTAAATAATTTATATTCATAAATATTAATATTGAATAAACTATCATATTTACAATTACTCCACTTATTCCAACTATTCCAAATTTTATAAATAGTTTCATAATTTTTTTTAACATTCAGCCTCCAATAAATAGGGCAGACACATAGGTATGCCCCTACATAAATTTTTCTTTATTATATTTTTTAATTAAATTATGCTCTCTTCTAACTTTTCTATTATATTTCTAAAATTTTTATATCCATAATAATCTATATTTTCAGCTATACAATATTTTTCTAACCCATATCCTTTTTTTGCAAATAAAATATCTGCATATCCACTAGCACATATATCAGAACTTCCATCTCCAATATATATAATTTTATATTTCATATCTTTATATTTTCCCAATATACTTTTTTTACAAATACCACAAAATCCACAATTTTTTTCATATGGAAATTCAACTTTCAATTTATTATCTTCAAAAATTAAATTGTTGCTATAAATTTTATTTTTATCTATAAAAATATTGTTATACTCTAATACTGCATCTATATTTTCACAAGTTGCAGCACTAACTATTCTATATTCATATTTTTTTAATTTTACAAAATTTAAAAATTCAACAAAATATCTATCAACTTCTACATTTTTCACAATATCTATTTTAAATTCTTCTTCTGATAATTCTAATAAACCTAATAATTTTGACAAATATTCTTTTATATTTATCTCTTTATTTTGAAAACTCTTTTGAGTATTTAAAACTTCATCTTCATTATATATTCTTACTAATTCATCTGTTGAATCTTTATTAGTAATTGTTTTATCAAAATCTATTAAAATCATTATTTTATCTTCTTTATTTTTTTTATTAATCATATCTTTTCTATTTTTCATCTGTTCTAACTTTTATAGAATTTGCATGTGCTGTAAGTCCTTCTACTTCTGCAATTCTTATTATTTTATCAGCTTTTGCCATTAAAAGCTCTTTCGGATAATATAAAATTGATGTTTTCTTTATAAAATCATCTACATTTAACGGCGAATAAAATTTTGCAGTCATATTTGTAGGTAATACGTGATTTGGACCTGCAAAATAATCTCCTACTGGTTCAGGTGTATATTTTCCTAAAAATATTGCTCCTGCATTTTCTACTTTTGAAATATATTCAAATGGATTTTCTATCTCTAATTCTAAATGTTCTGGTGCAATAGCATTTGATAATTCAAAAGCTTCATTTAAATTATCAACTACAATTATATGTCCATTATTTTTAATACTTTCTCCTGCAATCTCTTTTCTTTCTAATTTATCTAATTGATTTTGAACCTCTTTTTCTACTTTTTTTGCTAACTCTTCAGATGTAGTTATTAAAATAGAAGCTGCCATTTTATCATGTTCTGCTTGTGATAAAAAATCTGCTGCTAAAAATTTTTCGTTACCATTTTCATCTGCAATAATTAATATCTCGCTAGGCCCTGCGATCATATCTATATCAACTGTTCCATATAATATTTTTTTTGCAACTGTAACATAAATATTACCAGGACCTACTATTTTATTTACTGGTTCTAATACTCCTTCTAATCCATATGCCAAAGCTCCGATACCCCAAGCACTTCCCATTTTGAATATATCTTTTATTCCTATAATATCTGCTGTAACTAATAAATATGGATTAATTTTATTTTCATTATTTACAGGAGTTGCTATTACAAGCTCTTTTACTCCTGCCACTATTGCAGGAACTCCATTCATTAATACTGATGATACTAATGGTGTATTTCCACCTTGTCCACCTGGTACATATAATCCAACTCTTTTTAATGGAGTTATTTTCATTCCCAAAGCTTCTCCATTATCTCCATAATCCAGCCAAGAATTTCTTAATTGTTTTTTATGAAATTTTTCTATATTTGCTTTTGCCTCTTTTATAGCTTCCAAAAATTCGCCATCAATTTCTTTATAAGCTTCTTCAATCTCTTTTTCAGTAACTTTTAAGTCTTCTTTTTTAAAACTAGCAGAATCAAATTTTTGAGTGTATTTTACAATAGTATCTACTCCATTTTTTTTTACATCACTTAAAATATCTTTCACAATAATTTCATATTTTTCATCAATTGTAAATCTACCTTCCAGTAATTGCAAAACATCTTTTAGATTTTTATTATATCTTCTAATCTCCATTTCTGCCTCCTATATAAATTTTTAATTCTTATTTATATTTTAAAATTATCACATATTATTAATTTGCAACTATTAACTCTCATTCTCCCATTATCTTCCCAATCTCTTTTTTACTAAGTTTCCTATATTCCCCTATTTTTAAATTTTTAATTTTTAATTCTCCTATTGCTACTCTTTTTAAATGTAAGACTTTGTGTCCTATTTTATCAAACATTCTTCTTACTTGTCTATTTTTACCTTCTCTTATGCTTATTTTTACTTCTGATATATTTTTCTTTATTGATAAAAGTTCAACTTTTGCTGGTAATGTCTTTCCATCGTCTAAATACACTCCATTTGTCAACAAACTAATATCTTTATTTTTAATTTCTCCTTTTACTCTAGCTATATACGTTTTATATACTTTTTCTCTTGGATGTATCACTTTGTTAAATATTTCTCCATTATTAGTAATTAAAATAAGTCCTTCTGTTTCATAATCTAATCTCCCTATTGGAAATAATTTTTGCTTATCATCTATTAAATTAACTACCACTTTTCTACCTCTATCATCCTTTGCTGCAGATAATACTTTTGCTGGTTTATTTAGCATATAACATACTAAATCTTTTTTTTCTTCTTTTACTATTTTTCCATTTACCTCAATTTTATCTTCTTTAGGATTAACTCTATCTCCTAATTCTGCTATTTTTCCATTTATTCTTACTTTTTTATTTTTTATCAATTCATCTATCTTTCTACGTGCATCTACTCCAATAGATGATAAATATTTATTTATTCTTATTTTTTCCATTTTTTTACCTCTCCATATTTTGGTAGTTCTTCTATTTTATCAATTCCAACATATCCAAAAAAATCTTCTGTAATTTCATATAAATTTGGATTTCCTATTGCCTCTTTCTTACCACAAATTCTTACTAAATTCTTTTCTTCTAAAGTTCTTAAAACTTTTTCTACATTTACTCCCCTAATATTTTCTATCTCCGTTTTAGTAATTGGACAATTATATGCAATTATTGCCAATGTTTCCATAGCAGCATTAGTAAGCTTTTTAGGAGCTTGAGCTGGATTAAAAAAATTATTTATTGTTTCTCCATATTTAAAATTTGTAGTTAATTGAACTATAGTATCTCCATAAAATTTAACCTCTAAACCACTACTTTTTTTCTCCTCTTTTATTTCATTTAATATTTTTTTTATAGCTATCTTTGAAATCCCAAAAAATTTTGCTAAATCGCCTATTTCTAACCCTTCTCCTGATAAAAACAAAATAGCTTCTAATTTATTTTTTAATTCTTGCTTCATTTAATTAATCACCTTCCATAATTTACTACAATATATTTTGCAATAACTCCATAATCTATTCCTTTATCACCATATTTTTTTATTCCACCATGTAAAATATATTCTGGCAATATATTAGAATTAGACTTACTAAAGTTATCTATTCTATTTTTTAAATTTTCTGCCATTTCAAGTAATCCTAATTCATAATATACATCTAATACATCTAATTCTATCCAAAAGTCTTCAAGGCTTCCACCAAGTATTTTTGAAAACCCATTTTCATCTTTAATTTTAAAATTTTTAGTATAAAAATTTAATAACTCTTTAGTTACATCATTTGAATTAAAAAAATTATTTTTTATACATATTATATCTCTCAAATTAAAGCTTTTAGATTTTAATTTATCTAAAATATAGTTTCTATTAAAAAAGGTTTTATTAAATGTAGTTTTAATCAATTTCATCTCTGTTTCATATTTTGTTATTAGTCCTTTTGGAGCAAAGAATTTTATTGTGTTTCTAAATTTTTCTAACCCATCATAAATTAACCATTGTGATATTGCATAAAATCCATAATTTTCATTTGAATAACTATCTTTTAATAATCCATCTTTTATTTCTGGAAATAACCTGTTTTCTATTAAACCTATTATTGTCCTAAAATATTTTTTCAAAAAATTTATATCTCCGCTCTTATCTATATATTCTGAATATACTCTTAAAAACACCCCAAAGTTATGATAACTTTTTCTATTTTCTAATTTTTTTGTTATAATATTATAACTATATGAATAAATCATACCTAAATTTTTATCTAATATATATTTTAAAGATTTTTTTGCTTCTGCATAATGTCCTGTAACAATAAAAGCCTCTATTTCATACAAATATTTTTCTATTACAATATTGTCATCTTTGCTATTAGATAAAATTAAACCATTTTTATCTTGAGCTGCTTTTAATAATATTATATCTTGCAGTATCATTTTATCTTTTATTTCACTATTTTCGTTCCAATAACTCCAATCATCTACTTCATTGTCTATAATGTAATCAATATTTAAATTGTCCATTTCATCTTTTATCTTACCAAACTTTATAGCTATTCCATCATTTTTTTTATCATAACTTTCTAATTTACCTACACTATTTATTATAATCATATTTTCTATATCTTTCTTTTCTTTTTGGTCATATATCTTTTTTAATTTAAAATTTTCAAAATCTTTTTCAGTAGCTAAATATAAATTGCTATTATCTAATAAAGATTTATAATAAATTTTATTATAAATATATTCTTTATTTAAATTATCATTTATTACAGCTCCATCTTCTCTTTTTTTTATTGAATAAAAGCTTTGTATATTAACCTTTTTATTCATTTCATCTGAAATAAATTCGTTATATATATATATATATCTTATATTTTCAAATTTTGGCGTATATATATAAGTATATATTTTTATTCCCTTGACCATTGAGAATAATTTTATAATATTTGTATTTTGCAAATACCCAGTTGATTTCAAAATATCCCTTAGATAATATATTTTATTGTTTAAAATATATCCTATCTCAATCTCTCCAATATTTTTTTCTATAATTTCACTTCTATTTTCTGCTGAAACTATCTTTTTATATCTAGTATCAAATTTTATAGTTGTTTCTCCATTTGTAGATACTAAAATTGGCTCTGCAAAACTAATAACTGTTATAAAAAATAATCCAATATAAATAAAAAGTTTTTTCATTTCCCCCACCCCTTTTTATAAATTAAAAAATTTAACTATATTATCAAATATTCCCTTTTTCTTTTTATCTGCAATCCTTTTTTTCTCTCTTTCAGTTTTTTTACCTAATTTTAAATTTCCAATCTTTTTCTCTTCATTTTCTAATTCTCTTTTTGTAATTATATCACTTAACATCTCTGCTAACTCTTTATTTTCTTTTATTATTTCAGAAAAACTTTCTTTATTTAGTTTTAAAAGTTCTACATCTTCTAAGGCTACAACTGTTGCTGTAATCTCTTTTCCGGTAAAAAGTGACATTTCTCCAAAAAAATCACCTTTTTTTAATTCTGCAACTTTTTCTGTATCAATTAAAACTGAAACTTCTCCTGAATATATTATGTAAAAAGAATCTCCCTTATTTCCCTGCTTTACAATTGTTTCATTTTTTCCATAAACTATCTTTTCCAGTTTATTTGATATTTTTTCTAATATTTCATCATTCATTCTGTTAAAAAATTCTATCTCTTTTAATATATCATGTTTTTTTATTTCAACTTCATATTTTATATTATCTTGTGCTCTGTGTATATATGATTCTCTAATTGGATAAGGTATCTTTATCCCTTCTCTTCTAAAAGCATACCATATATGTGTCATTAATGAATTTTCTATTGTTTTTTTATTTCCATAATCACTTATCCATATTCTAACTTCATAATCAACTGAAAAATCATTATATTTTATCAATCTAATTTGAGGTAATGGAACTAATAATATTCCTTTTATATCTTTTATTACATCTAATATTACTTTTTTTACTTTATTTGGTGGGTCATTATATGATGTCCCCAAATATAAATTTAAAATGTGGCTTGTTGTTGGATAATAAAAATTAATTATTGAATTTTTAACAATATTTCCATTTGGAATAATTAAAAAATCATTATCAAATGTTAAAATTTTAGTTGTTCTCCAATTGGTTTCAACTACTTTTCCCTCTACTTCATTAACTAATACCCAATCTCCTATTTTAAATGGTTTTTCTAAATTTATAACTATCCCTGATATAAAATTAGTAAGTGTATCTTGCAGTGCTAAACCTATAACCATTGAAAGAACTGCCGAAGTAGTTAATAATGGTGTCAAATCTATTCCTAATTCTATTTTTAAAATCATAAAAAATGTTACAAAATATATTATACCAGTTGCTATATCATTCATTAACTTAGGTACTTTGTTGTTTAATTTTACAAAATAGATCTCTTTAAACATATAATCCAATATTTTTATAGTTGAAAATAGTATCAAACTATATATTATTGAATTTATAACTTTCATATTTACATTTAAAATATTAAATGTAAAAAAAATTTTTGTTGAAACTCCTATTAATATTAATATTAATGGATTTCTTAATCTATTTGTTTTTAATTTTGATTTTATAAAAATATTTATAATAATAAATGTAAAATATATCAAAACTATTATTAAAAGTGATATTAAAAACATATTTATATCTATTTTAGTTGCCATAAACTATCACCCTATTTCTTCCACTCTCTTTAGCTTTATATAATGCTAAATCTGTTGTTTTAATCAAACTCTCACTATCTAAAGCATTTGTAGGATATATTGAAACTCCAACGCTTACAGTTACATTTAAAATTAAATTTTTATGTTTTAATTTCATATTTTCAATATTATATCTTATTCTTTCTGCTGTTTTATATGCACCTTGCATATTTGTATTTGGTAGTATTACAAACAGTTCTTCTCCACCATATCTACAAGGTATATCTATTACTCTCAAACTTTTCTTTATTTGAATTCCTACATGTTTTAACACTAAATCGCCAATTTGATGTCCATAAGTGTCATTAAATTTTTTAAAAAAATCTATATCTATTCCTATTAATGAAACTGCCACATTTTCTCTTTTTCCTCTTGCTATCTCTTCTCCTAATCTTCTCATCATATATCTTCTATTATACAATTGAGTTAATGGATCTGTAATAGACTCATTTGTAACTTTAGCTAAAAGTTTTTCTATTTTTCTATCTTTTTTTATTTTTTCTATTGTTGATGCTGCTTGATTTGCAAATAATTTAAGTATCATTTTATCTTCTTCTCTAAATTTATTTGCTTGATCGTGAGTTAAATTTATAACTCCAACTAATCTATTTTCTATTAACATTGGCACAGATGCAAAAGAAGCTATATGCTCATTACTCGCTTTAAACATCTCTTGTAACCCTTTTGTACTTTTACTTACATCTCTTATTATTATTGTGTCTTTTCTTTGGGCAACTACTGCTTTCATCCCTTTCCCTAATTTAAATTCTATACTTTCTAAAAGCTCATCTTTTTCTCCTTCTCTATATTCAGGTACCTCTTCTAATTCGTTTTTAGAATTTATTAAATAAATCGCTGCAGAGCTATAATCTACAACTCTTTTTATAGATTGTATTATCATTTTAAATATTTCGTATAGATCTTCATTAGTTTCTACAAGTGTAGTTATTTTGTATAAAATAGATGCCATATTTAATCCAACATTCATCTCTTTATATTTTAAAGCTTTTTTTATTGCTCTTGCTGTTATCTCTCCTATTGAATTTAATGTTGTAACCTCTTCAATATTTTTCAATTTTTTATTAAATATTTTATCCACAATCAAAAATCCTATTACTTCTCCATTTGTAGATAATGGTGTTATTGTAAATTCCTGTAATTTTTCCTGATCTTGTTTTACCATTTTAGAAAAATCAACTCTCTTATCATTATAAGCATCTTTTACTCTTATAGTTTTTCCATATTTTTCTGCTATTTTTTCAATACTATTTTTATCTATTTTATTCTCATATTTGCTTACACCATATAAATATTCTACATTTAACTCTTGTTTTTCATCTTTTAATAATATTATTACAACTCCACTATTCATTATGCCTGTCATTATTTCCTTGATTTTTACATATATCTTTTCTAATTCAATATCAAATGACAAATCATTTGCAAATTCATAAAGAGATAATAATTGCGTGTTTTTTAATTTCATTAATTCATATGTTCTTCTCATAGCTTTTCTATCTGCTTCAATCATATCAATTTTACTATATATTTTATTTAAAAATGTATTAAATAACGATGTTACTTCATTAAAATCGCCATTAAATTTATCAGGGAACTTTTTATCAAAAGCTCCATTTTCTAAAGGATTTCTAAATCTATAAATAAATTTTTTCAATTCATTCATTGGATGATAAAAATTATATAAATAGTATAAAAAGACTAACATAAATACTATTATCAAACTGTATATTAACATTTCTAATATATAGTTTTCTATTTTTTTATATCTTTGATATTCATTTTTCAAATTAATATTTATCACTAAAAATCCATATGATTCTATTGGAATATAATATAATAATTTATCTTTATCTTTTAGCCAACTTCCCTTTTTTAAAAATTCTTCTCTTGATATTTCAGGTATTTTTTTTAATTTATACTTTTTACCAATTTCTGTTATTAAAGAAGAATATTTTATTTTTCCATTTTCCATATAAAACACTTTGCTAAGATTATAATTTTCTTTAAATTCCAAAATAGATCTATTATTTATATTTTTTATTAATGTAGGAGTTTTTGCTTCTACAAACATTTTTGTTTGAGATAATAATAAATTTGTTATATTTTTTTTTATACTTTTTTCAAAAAATAGTGCAAAACTTAAAATTATAACTATTGAAAATATAATATATTTAATTACTTTTTTCATGTTTTCCCCCTTAGAACTAATTAGTTTTTTTAATTCCCTTAATAATCAGTTTCTGGTGAAATTAATACACCTTTATAATATTCAAAATCTTCTAATAATTTCCCAATTCCAGTAACTACACATTCTAATGGATTTTCAGCTACCAAAACTGGAATTTCTATTTCTTGTGATATCTTTTTATCCAAATTTTTAATTAGAGCTCCACCACCAGCTAAAACCAATCCTTTTTGATATATATCCGCTGATAGTTCTGGAGGTGTTTTTTCTAATATAACATGAACTTCTTCTACAATTCTATATACTAAATCTGAAATTGCTTCTCCAATCTCTTTAGATGAAACTTTTATATTTCTAGGTAATCCACTTAATATATTTCTTCCTCTTACTTCATAAAAAATCTCTTTATCATCTTTTTCAGCTGTAGCTACATTCACTTTTATATCTTCTGCTGTTTTATTTCCAATTAATAAATTATGCTTCTTTTTTACATATTCAACTATTGCATCATCAAGCTTATCTCCTGCCACTCTTAATGAATGAGTTTGTACCACTCCACCTAATGATATTACAGCTATTTCTGTTGTTCCTCCACCTATATCTACAATCATATTCCCATGTGGTTCAAAAATATCTAATCCTGCTCCAATTGCTGCTGCCATTGGTTCCTCTATTAAATAAACTTCTCTTGACCCAGCCTCTTTAGCCACATCCATTACTGCTCTTTTCTCAACTTGTGTTACCCCTGCAGGAACACATATTACAACTCTCGGATTAGTAAACAGTTTTTTCTTACTTACAATTTTAAAAAATTCTTTCAACATTTTTTCTGTAACTTCATAATCTGCTATTACTCCATCTTTTAATGGTCTTAACGCATCTATATTTTTAGGAGTTTTCCCAATCATTTTTTTCGCATTATTTCCTACAGCACACACACTTTTATTTTTGTTATTTATAGCTATTACTGTAGGTTCATTTAATACAATTCCTTTATGTTTTACATAAAAAAGTGTATTTGCAGTTCCTAAATCCACTCCTATATCTTCAGAAAAAAATCCTAACAATCTATTTATACTTATTTTCATTCTTTAATCTTCCCCTCTATAATTTTTTTATTTCTTCTAAGCTTATTCCATTAATTTCTAAATCGTTTATAAATTTTGATAATGGAAATCCCATAACATTAAAAAAATCTCCATCTATTTTATCTATAAGAATATTCCCTTTTCCCTGAATTCCATATGCTCCTGCTTTATCCATAGGTTCTTTAGTCGCTATATACCAATTTATTTTTTCTTCATCAAAATCTCTCATATACACTTTTGTTCTATTATGACTTATTATCTCTATTTTTTTTTCTAAATTTAAAAATACATATCCAGTTATAACTTCGTGTACCTTCCCTGACATTTTTTTTAACATATCATATGCATCTTTTTCATCTTTTGGCTTTCCTAAAATATTATTCTCAAAAACTACTACTGTATCTGCTGCTAAAACATAGCTTTTTTTATTTTCATTAGCAATTTTAATAGCTTTTTTATATGCAATCTCTTCTACCTGTTTTGAAGGCTTTATTTCATTGCTACTTTCATCTATATCTGCTGTTTTTATTTCTAATTTCATATCAAAACTCTCTAATATCTCTTTTCTTCTTGGTGATTTTGATGCTAATATCATATTTCCTCCTTAAATTTCTTACACAATTAATAACATATCATCTATATTCTTATTATCCGCACTAAGTTTTGCCATTTTCAAAACTTTTTTTCCTTTATATTCAACCATAATCCAATAACTTTTTAATTCCAAATTATTAAATTCAAATTCTCCTTTTTCATTTGTAAAATAAACATTTGATTCTTCTTCTGTTTTAAATATATGTCCCTTTTCTTTTCCTTCAATATTTCCAATTCTTACTTTGGCTCCCTCTACCTCTTTATTTGTTAATTTACTATATACTACTCCTAATATTTTGCCTTTTTCATCTATATTATTTTTTTTATTTCTATTTTGAAATATTGCTATAATTATAAAAAAAATAAATATCCCAATTATATAACTATACATCTATCAAAATCTCTCGTTTATCATTTATGATTCCATTATCTTCTAATTGATCAACTATTCTTGCCGCTCTTGCATATCCTACTTTTAGTTTTCTTTGAATTAAAGATATAGAAACTTTTCCTTCATTTTTTATTATTTCAATTGCCTTTGTAAAAAGTTCATCTGTATCATCAGTAGATTCTGTTATTATCTCTTCTAAATACTCTGGTGAATTTTTACTTTTTAAATAATCTGTTAATTTATTTACTTCTTCATCTGTAATAAAAGCTCCTTGAATTCTAACTAAATTAGGGCTGCCTGATTCTAAAAATAGCATATCACCTTTTCCAAGTAATTTTTCTGCTCCTGGTGTATCTAAAATAGTTCTTGAATCTATTTGAGATGCCACTGAAAAAGATATTCTCGATGGTAAATTTGCTTTTATTGTTCCTGTTATTACATCTGTTGTAGGCCTTTGAGTTGCTACCACTAAATGTATTCCTATAGCTCTTGCCTTTTGTGCAATTCTAGCAATTGATTCCTCTATACTTGCTGGTGCTACCATCATTAAATCAGCCAATTCATCAATAACTATTACAATATATGGTAATTTTTCCACTCCTTTTAATTTATTATACCCTTCTAAATTTCTAACACCTGTTTTAGATAATAATCTATATCTCTCTTCCATATTATTAACAGCCCATTTTAATGCTAATGCTGCTAATTTAGGTTCTATTATTACAGGAACTAAAAGATGTGGTATCCCATTATATGGCATCAATTCTACCATTTTAGGATCTACCATTATAAATTTAACCTCTTCATGTGAAGATTTTGATATTATACTTGATATCAAACTGTTTATACACACACTTTTTCCCGAACCTGTTCTTCCCGCTATTAATAAATGTGGCATTTTTCTAAGATCTACTATAACATTTTCCCCTACTATATTTTCTCCTAATATAACGCTCACTGGTGATTTACTTTTTTTAAATTCTTTGCTTTTTAAAGTTTTAGAAAAATATACTGCTTCTGCTGTATCATTCGGTATCTCTATTCCAACTGCATTTTTTCCTGGAATAGGGGCTTCTATTCTTATACTTTTAGCTTCTAAATTCATAGCTAAATCATCTGATAAAGCAACTATTTTTTTTACTCTTATTCCTCTTGGAATTGAAAGCTCATATCTAGTTATAACTGGACCTCTCTCATAATTAATTACTTTTGCTTCTATTCCATATTCCGTTAAAACTTGTTCTAAAATATCTGTTTTTAGTTTTACTTGTTCTTCTATTTCACTTTTAGTCAATTTGCTTTTTTTTTCTGTATTAAAAATTAATTCCCAATTATCATCTTTTAATTCATTTTTTTTTATTTTATCTTCTTTTTCAATCTCTTTTTCTTCAAATTTATTAATATTTTCTTCTTCTTTTAATTCAAATTGTTTTTTATTCTCAATATTTTCACTTAATATTTCTTCTTCTTCATATTTTATAGATATATTGCCATCTTTATCTATTTTTTTTCTTTTATTTTCTCTTTTTAATAATTTCTCTGCTATTTTTTTCTCTTTTTCTCTCGATAATTTTATATTCTTTTCTTCTTTTTCTCTTAATTTTTTTTCTTTTATTTTCTCTAAATTTGCTATTTTTTCTTCTTTTTTTCTTTTTAATATCATCTTAATTTTTATAAAAGGATAAAGAAAAGAAAATAATATTGATTTTATCATCTTATTCGCAAATATAAAAACATCTATAACTGTAAATGTTATCAAAAAAATTATTGCTCCTGTTTTCCCAAAAAGTGTAAATAGAAATATTGATATAAATGCACCAAATAATCCACCAGAATGAGAATTCCCGCCAACTCTTAATAGTTCCTTTATAATATCCTTTTTTGTACCATCTACGCTTACACCTTTTAATACAAGTATTGCAGACAATAAAACAAAAAATATCAAAAATGAATAAAATTTAACTTTATTCATCTTTAAATTTCTATTTAATAAAAATACAATTCCATATAGAAAAAATATAAACGGAACCGCATAAGTCATTACTCCTAACAGTAAAAAAAACACATTATAAAAATTTTTACCAACAAATCCAATTTCATTTGAATTATTCCCCATTGATAAAACATAACCAATATATCCACCAATTCCTAGAAAAAATATTCCTAAAAGTTCGTTCCTTAAATTTTTTGACATTTTAATTCTCCTTATATGAGATTTTACTTGAATTTTAACATAATATAGTACAATTTTCAAGCTAAAATAGCAGAGAGGAGAGTGTAAAAAAATAATTTCAGCACAAAGACACAAAGAACAGTAAGTTACACAAAGAAAAAAATTTGAAACCACTGGATAAACACAGATTAACTGATAAATAAAAATAGGTGGATAATTATTTGCGTTTATTTGTAGCTAAAATCTTAAAATTATTTTAAATTATATAGCAAAGATTTTTTCATTTTAAATTAATAAGACTATAATTTTAAAAATATATTATAAAAACAATCACATATAAAATAACATAGAAACATAATCTACAACCTCATCAGATTCTATAACCTCTCCAGAATGACCTCTTTTTAATAATTCTATCTTAATTTCATCTCCTATTAGCTTACTATATTCAATCAAAGTCATTATCAATCCAAAACCACATACAGATATGTCTCTATTTCTTACTTCTCTTTCTATCTTCAAGCTATCCATTTCAAAAATAGCATCTATTACATATTGATCCATCTCTCTACCTTTTTTAGGTGTCATAAAATGGGTAAAATCTGATGATGCTATTATAAGAATTTCTCTTCCTAACTCTTTTTTTACCTTATATAATTCATTAGCTAAATAACTACTATTTCTAAAATTTTGAATTCCCATACAAATAGGAACTATTTTAAAATCATAATCTAAATATTTTTGCAAGTATGGAACCATAACTTCTCCAGAATGCTCATACCTCTCTCCCAAATCAGAGATATTTATATTTAATTTATCTCTAAATTCAATATCCACATCTACTTCTCCAAAAGGTGTTTTCCATTTATCGTTACTATCTGCTTCAAGCTCACTTCCATATCCTGTATGGTTTGGATTTATTATTACTATTGTATCATATCTTTTACTTTTCCCAACTA
This sequence comes from Haliovirga abyssi, assembly GCF_030295325.1. Taxonomy (GTDB): domain Bacteria; phylum Fusobacteriota; class Fusobacteriia; order Fusobacteriales; family Haliovirgaceae; genus Haliovirga; species Haliovirga abyssi. The sequence continues at coordinate 1,731,378 of NZ_AP027059.1, forward strand.
TATCAAAAAAATGAACAGCTTCGTACCCTGAATATATATATCCTGCATGAGGAACAACTCCACCGATTATATCTTTTTTAGATAAATCTATTTTTATATTTTTCATCTCTTTTTTATGAATTTCATCCAACAACATATCAATATCCACTTTATTATCTGGATAAAATTTTCCTGCAAATACTGATTCCCTTATTTTCATAAAAAGCACCCCTTTTTTTTAATGTGCAATGGACAATTATAGAATCTTTTATCTTTGCATTGTCCATTATTCCTTATATATTTTGGAATATATGGACCCTGATCCTACAAAACATTAACATATTTTCATATTAAATATATATTTAAATGATTATTTTATCTCCCATCCGTTCCCATCCGTCTTTATCCCGTGGTTAAAATTTTCTTTTTCTCTTTTTTCATTGTCAATTATCAATTATCTTCTCCCCATTCTCAATTATCCCCTCAAACATTCCCCAAATAAACAAAATCCAAATATTTAATCGCTATATCATAACATTTCCTCATTAATTCTATTCCAGTAGGTTCTATTATCATTTTATAGTTTGAAAAATATCTTGTAATGTGTAAAACTGTGTCTCTTCCAAGTTCTTCCGATATCCACTTACACATATTTTCAAATTCTCCCAAATTATCATTTAAAGTAGGAATCAATAAATTTGTAATTTCTAAATGTTTTCCTGATTTTTTTATTAATTTTAAACTCTCTTTTATAGGCTCTATATTTGATTTTGTAATTTTGCTATAAAAATTATTATCAAATGCCTTCAAATCAATATTAAATGCATCTATATATTCTAAAAGGTCACTTAATGGTTTCTTATTAATAAACCCATTGCTTACCATTACATTCTTTAGTCCTAATTTCTTTACCTCTTTTGCCAAATCTAACATAAATTCAAAATATATAGTTGGTTCATTATAGGTATATGCAAGTCCAATACTATTTTTTTCATTTTTAACCATCTCTATTATCTCATTCACACTTACCTTTTTTAAACCTATTTCATCTACACCTACTTGAGATATTTCATGATTTTGACAAAATTCACATCTCATATTACATCCCACTGTCCCAATTGAAATAATTTTTGTATCAGGATAAAAACGATAGAGTGGTTTTTTCTCAATTGGATCTAAATGAATAGCAGAAATCAAACCATAAGTTTCAGCAATTAAAATTCCATTATAATTTTTTCTAACTCTACATAATCCTCTTTTTCCATTTTCTATTATACAATTATGAGGACAAAGCTCACATTGAACTCTATTATCAGAAAGTTTTTTATAATATTTTGCCTCTTTCATACAGAACACCTCCTTTAGGAACGTTTGAAAAATAAATTTCTTATATTTTGTCTCAAAAAAATCTTTTAGCCTCAAATTTATATATCGTCAAATCTTCTATTTTAGTGCCAAATGGCATTCCTGCTTTCTGCTTAACTATTGAAATTTGTTCATCTATAGTATCAACTCCATCTAAATCAGGCAATAAAACTCCTTGCCTTCCAAACTGGTCCACTAAAATTATCCCATATATTTTAGGATTCAGCTCTTCTATATTTTTAACTATTTCAGGTTCTGTTAATACATCAACTGAAACAGTTAAATTTTCAAGTTCATCTTCTGTTACAGCCATAAATCTCGGATCACGACTACAAGCTGATATTGCATTTCCCCTTATCTCCTCATATAAATCTTCTCTTACTGGAAGTATTGTACCTATACAACCTCTAAGTTCTCCATTTTTTTTATGCAAAGTAACAAAACAGCTTCTTTTTACTTTTAATTCTTCACTTTTATCTATTTTTTCTTCTTTTATATTTGCAACATAATTTTTTATAGTTTCCCAAGCTAATTTCACATATATTGATTTTGCTTCATACATAAATAACACCTCCAAATTAATAAACTTATAACACTTAAATAATAACCTATGCTTTTCTAAAAATCAAATTATATTTAAAAAAAAATAGGAGCGATAGGACATCGCTCCGGCTATCTTTGCTTATATTTTTTTACACCATATCTAAACTATCAATATCTATTTCATTAAGCATTTTTTTCAATTCTTTTAATTCAGATTTATTCAAAGTTACACCTTTTCCCATTTTTTCATGTGTTTCATTCCAATCTCTAATATCAGCTTTTGCTTTTCTATCGTTCCAAGATATAAGGTTTAATTCTTTACTCCATCCTTTAGCCCCTTCTCCTATTAAACCTAATTTATCTACAATTTCAAATTTTATTCCAGCCATTTCAAAATCTCCTAAATTTATTTTTTACTCAAATCAAATAACTTCTTAACCTCTTTATCAAAATCAGACTCGATTGGTTGTTTTTTATTATATTCTTTATATTCTTCAAGTGCTTTTTTATCAGCTTTTTCTTTTGAGATTTTGCCCTTGCCTTCAAGAATTTTATATTCATTAAATTCTAAAAATTTAATAACACTTTTTGCAAATTCTGACATAGTGAATGCATTTCTTCTTTCAATAATATTTTCAATATAGTCAAAAAATCCTGAGATTGCTCTTTCCAGTTTTTTTATTTCATCTTCTGTTAGATAGTTCTTTGCAATTGTAACATCACTTGATAATATCCTGCCATCAGGTGCATTTTTCCAAGTTGTTAATCCCATATAAGATTGTTCTTTATCAGCTTTAGTGTAAATGATTTCTCCTGCTGTTTTCCCTGTAATGGCAAAGTGAAATTTATTTTGTACTGTCGCAAAAAAATCTTTTGTAGTTTGTGATTTTGGGTCGTAGTCAATACTACATTCAGCAAAAATATCTGTTATTTGCTGGTAAATTCTTCTTTCACTTGCTCTTATAGACCTTACTTTTTCAAGTAGCTCTCTAAAGTAATCTTTTTCAAAGAATTTTTTACCTTGTTTTAGTCTGTCATCATCAATGGTAAAACCTTTTATGATGAATTCTTTTAAAACTGATGTTGCCCATATTCTAAATTGAGTTGCTCGTTTTGAGTTTACTCTGTAACCTACAGCTATAATCATATCAAGGTTATAGAATGAAGTATTATAGTTTTTCCCATCAGAAGCAGTTATTCGAAATTTTCGAATAACTGAATTTTCATCTAATTCTCCACTTTTAAATATTTCCTTTATATGGTAGTTTATAGTATTTACTTCTACTTCAAAAAGTTCTGACATCATTTTTTGTGATAGCCATAGGGTTTCTTCTTCTAGAAATATTTCTAGTTTTACTTTTCCATTTTCTGCTGTGTATAGAATAAATTGTTGTAGTTTTTGCATTATATCACCTTCCAAATTTTAGAGTATTATAACTTCTTTTGCTTTTTACAATTGAAATTATAATCTATAATATTTTAAAATAAACTATCAAACTTATATTATTTTTGAATTTCTAATAACAATGATGTTATTTCATCTAAATTTTTATTTGACTCAATCAAAACCTGACAACAATTACCGTTATAAAATTTTTGAATTCCCTCTGATAATTCTTTTATTTTATGTTCTTTTATTCTTTTTTTTACTTCATCAATATGAAGCATTACAACTATTATTATCTTGCTTTTTCTAATTTTAATATATGCAAAATTTCTTTTTTTTCTTAATGAAATATAATATCTTTGTGGATTATAAATTATTTTATTAGTTTCTAAGGACAGATTTGTCTTAATTTTATTATATATATCTTTAATTTCATCCTTAACTCCATCCAGATGATATTCTTCTGAATAATTTACAATAGACTTATTTTCTTCACTTGCTTCAGCAATATCAATAGTTTCAATATTTTCAAAATATTTTTTTATAAATACTTCTTTACTATTCTTTTCCAAATCTGATATTCTTTCTACAAAATTAACATGATTAAAGGTTTTAAAAAAGTTATCACTAGATAAGTGACCAAAAGCTCCATGCCTTTCGGCAAAAGTATATGCAACTTTAGTTTTTATAGAAATTTATATCTTTTCCAAATACAGTAAAATTATATTTCTTAATTCTCTGTCAAAATAGTATAAATCAATTACTTCCTTTATATCTACTTTATCATAAGAGTTTGGAAACTATTCAAAAAATTTAAGGCAATTACTAAATTTATAATAATTTACATTTGAAAGAAATTTTACCATTTTATCTTTATTTTCAATGATAATACCTCTCGATTCTAATATATTTATCTGTTCAATAAAAGATTTATGCTCTTTTAAATACTTCATAATTCCTCCTAAAAAAAAGAAACCAGCCCCTGGTACGCTTCCATGGATAGGCGTGGCTGGTACAGTTCTTTATACAATTAATTATAACACTATTTATATAAAAAATCAATTTTTCATTGATATAATAAGTAACTTTCAATTTATTAAATTTTCAATATCATAATTAAAAAATCTTGAATCCAATTGAAACATAAATACAAAGTCAAATATAGACTTACTTGCCTATAACGGTTTTCGTGTCAAACGAAATCAATTAGACGGTTAGCGGAACAATCAGCGGATAGCTAAAGGGCGCACGTTAGACAAGATTAGGGGACGCGACCGCGCTCAACAATCTTGGCTAGCTGTTATGACTCGTAGGCAGACTGGTTTTTATCAAAAATTATTATTACACTTATTTTTCACTTTTTTTTAAAATATCAATTCCGTTTTGCACTGCATTAATTGAAAAAGCTTGATAAATATTATAAAAGAATAGTAACATTTCAAAAAATAGATAAATATTTGCAATCAAGTAAATTGTAGTAAAAAATATTTTAATCAGTATCTTTATTTTTGAATTTAATGATTGTAATGATATTACAACCATAGAATTATTAAGCAAAAATATAATGATAAAATTAAAAAATAAAAGTATCAATATATATATACAAATTCCCAAAAACTGATAATTATATATTTTAAACTTACTAGTATTATTTTGCGAATGTACCAATAATGTTTTTAGTATATTTTCTCCAAGTAGGGCTTGAAAAATAGCATAACCTGTAAAAACTAGTGTGATAAAATACAATGATATATTATTAAGATGACTTACAATTTCTTTTATTTCTAAAATATATTTATTTGAATTTACTTCTATAAAAGTCATTAAAAATATAAAGAATAAAAGAATTATTAGCATAAGAAGAGTCTTTGGTTTAAATGACAAACTAAACGTTGAACAAAAAGATTTTTTTATGACTTTTTCAAAAGAGTCTTCAAGCATTAAGTCTTCAAGACTTTTGGTCAGTTTTTCTTTTATCATCCTTTTTCTCCTATCTATTATTTAACATCATTAGAAATGCAGGGTTATTAAAAATTCTTTCAATTCTCCATAAATTATTTTCATAAATATCTTTATTTTCTTTGCTTAATCCTCTCATCTCACTTTTACTTAATCTAGCCTTTTCTATTAATAAATTTGTATTTTCAACTTCCGAATTATGTTCAGGCAACTCAATTATTAATTCTTCTTTATATTCCTCTTCGCTTACTACTGCAGATTGTCCACTTTTGTCAACTCCTAAAATTTTGGACTTAGCAGTACCTTTTGTCCCTTCAACAAGATTAGCTACTTCATCATAATTTTTTGGGCTATTTATAGAAACATTCCCTGAATTTGCTTTTAATATTTCAATCTCTTCTCTAAAAGAATTAAAAATATCATTTACAATAACTTCTCCATTTAATGGATAAATTTTCAATTCAATTCTATTTATTTTTTGAAGCTCTTCAAGTTGTTTTCTTAATTTTTCTTTTGATGGAAAAGCAACAATATTTAAACTAATATCAGGTAATAAAGAAATTTCCTTTTCTTCATCTTTTTCAAGTTTTTTTCTAATTTTATTTTCTTGTCTAATATATTTTTTTATTATGCCTTTTGTATGAGTTTCAAAATTCTTTATTGTAGGACTTCCTTTTTGATTTTTAATTAATATTAGTCTATGATTACTTAATAAAATTATAAAAAGGGAAAATGGTGCGGTACTGTATATTTCATTTTTTTCAATCAACTGTCCATCTCTTAGATCAGATTTTATTTCTAATTCTGTCTTTTTTACAAAACAGCCTTTTAAAGCATATTCATCTCCAAATTTTATTATTTCAATATCTTTAAATGCAAAATACTTATTTTTTCCCGATTTATTAATTAATTCACTTTTTAATGCTGGATAAATAATTGTATCAAAATAATTTAACATTGGTTCATTTTCTTCACCAAAAGTACAGTTAAAATTTGCTACATTATAATACTTAAACCCTTTTATATTCATTTTTCCTCCTCAATTTTTTTCTAGTAAGAATAGTAACTAAGTTTGCCTATGTGTCATAACGTGCTTATAATTAGACAATGCCTTTGAGTGAGGTACAAACCACCGAAAAGATATTGCTTTAGCATTGTTATACGACGTTCAGTTTGTGATGTCGTACTTCTTTATTCACAAAATTACTATATTTACTTTGCTTATTATTTTATTAAATTTAGAGATTAATTTGATTAATTTGATTTGTTAATATAGAAATAATTTTATCACCATTCACCCAAAATGCATTAAAAGATTTACTGCCACCTAAATAAACTTGATGGTTTTGAATTCTTTTGAGTTCTGTAATAACTTTTATTAACTCTTCCTTATTTGGTAATTCTATATTAATTTTGCCCAAAAAATAAGTTAATTCAGATTGAATCTGTTCTAATATATATTTACCATCGTCAATAGTATAAGTTCCCGAGTCTTTTTCAGTAATCCAATCTATTTTAAAAGAATTAAAATTTTTTTTTAATTCTTTTAAAATATAATGATTATTATCAAAATTATTTTCAAATTTTGTTTGTATATTGTTTTCAAAAGTATTTGATAGATTTTGTGCTACTAAAGTTAAGTGATTATTAATTTTACTTTTAAATTCTGAAATACTTGAAAAATTATCTACAACTCCTTGTTCATAAAGGTAATTTTTAAAATTAGTTAATTTTTCATATTGTAAACTATCTATACTTGAAGGAACAATTGGTGTATTTGAAAAATAAATCATTGTTTTTTTATCGCTACTGATAAATTGATTAATTTCTTCAATAGTTCCAGATTCTTCAACACCAGTTGGAGTCCCTAATCTTGTCCAAAAAACTCCAATAAGAATATCACAATCATTTACAATTTGTTCATTAATAATTTCCTGTGGTCTTCCTCCTAATTCAGGAGTTACATTTGCTTCCCACATTACAGGAGAAAACATAATTTTATAATGAGTTGAATTAATCATGTTCCAATTAAATATTAAATTTTTAAGTTCTTCCCTCTCTTGCGAAACATCTGACGGTGAAGCAATTAAAATTTTGTAAACAATACATTCATATGACATTTTGTCCTCCTATAATTTTTTATTTTTGTGGCTTGCTGAATCGATGTAAATATGTCGGTTGGCATTGATTTATGCGACTGTCCCATTCAGATTTTACTTGCATCTCTGCCTAGAATGCCAAACGCCGAATGACATAGATGAAGTGTGGTTTTCATTTTATCTATCTAGTATTAGGTGAAGTTTTTTCTTAATTCTTTAGAAAATTCAATTCTTAATAGCTTTACATTTTCTCTAACCTCTCCTCGCCATTTCTTTAAATTGTTTACTCTACCTAATTTCCTCTGTAAAAAATATTGAAATAATTTTTCCATTAAAATCTCAATGTTTTTTGGTGCAACTCCATCAATGTAAAGTATATGTATTTTCTGAGATGCTACTCTGATTTCGTCTGGAAATGTATTATAATCATCTCTATTAGTTGCTGATACCAAAGAGATGAAAAAAGAAAAATTTTTGTATTTCTCATTTCTTATCCAAAGATTGAGGTCGCGCCTTCTTTGTAATCTATGATTAGCTATAAGAGAAACAACTTGCCCAGCAAGACCACCAGCAAGTAGTGAAGATAGAATTTGATTTAGTTCCAAAATAAACACTCCTTTAAATTTTAATATACTAAATATCGTATAACGGATTTGCAGACAGACGCAGTCTATGAACATACAGCAATAGCGTAGTGAGAATAAATTGAGTCTGCTGACATGTTAGTAGAAGTGAATCTTATTAAAAGTCTAGCTCTTCACTACAAGAAGTACAAAATCCATTTAACGCATCAAATTCTCTGGATTTTTTTAAACCGCATGCAGGACAAACAAATCCATTTGAATCATCATTCATACAGCTATTACAAATAGGCTCCCCTCTACTATTAAAAAAAATACCTTCATTTTTTCCGCATTCAACACATAAATCAGCACTATCTGTAAAACTTTCTTCTTCCATTTCTATATAAATATCATCAATTCTAATTTCATAATTTTCATTTATGTCATCAGAAAATAATTCAATTTCTCTACTAATTTCAATATCAACATACCCCTTTAAATGATGAGTTATTGTGTTATCTGATAAAATAACCTCTTTTGTATCAGAATCTCTTCCCCAATATATCCTTGAGAAGGCATCAAGTTTTATTTGAAATTTTAATTTATAATTAGCCTCACCAAACTCATAACCTTCAAAACTATATTCTAATAAATTGATTTCATCTATTTCTTCAGATAACTCAAACTCTGAACCATCATAATTTGATAAACTTGACGTATTTACATAAGATTCACCAGAGTAAATTAGCTTCTCATTTATTATATTTTGAATATCTCCGCTCTCAATTAAAGAGTTGATATAATCATCTAAATTGAATTTAAATATTACATCTACTTTATCTGGTATTGATAAATTTAAGATTCTTGACATATTTATATAAAACTCTTCTGAATTTAATCCAATAATTTTTCGTTTTGTATAATCTTCAAATTCTTTAGTTAATTGTTTATGAAACGTTTTCCCGTTTTCCCACCAATCTTCTTTGACATCATCTGTTACAAATATTAAGTTTTTATTATTTTTCTCAGCATATTTTAAACATTCTTTCCATATAATTAAGTCATTGTATTTATCAATTCCATCCTTTGATTTTTCATCTTTAAAACCAGGAGGGACTTGTTTTTTGTATCTAGTTTTTCCTTCTTCACAAATTTTATATAGTTCGTTAATGCTAAGTTCAGGAAAATATCGATTTAAATCTTCCATGTTTACAAAAAACTTTTTAACTTTATCTTCTGAAAAAATATCATCACTTATATTTTGAAAAATGTCATGATTTTCTACATATTCATCTAAAGTAAAAATTATTTCATTAAATTTACTTTCAATATTTTCTTTCAATTCATTGATATTAGGAAACTTAAATCTCTCAAGAATTAATAATTGCTTATTAATTCCTTCTTTTGAACTTTTGATTTTATTTTCAAACTCTTTTGGAATGTTCTTATACTTCTTTTTTTGACGTCCTAAAGCAGATTGATTATTTCGTGAAAATTCTCTTTTTACAGTTGCTGGAATCATTATTTTGTCTTTGAGTTTCTCTAATAAATTAATAAAAAAATCCCCAATTTCTGGAGAATATTCGTATATATTTAAATAAACACTACTATCCAATATTATTATATAATCTTCTTCCATAAATTTATTGATTTCATTTTCTAGCTTCATGTTATTCCTAACTCCCTTCATAATTAGATTTCTACTGTAGGGTCGAGCTCGGATGCACATCCAAACTATGTTTTCAGACCCCGCCACCTCAAACCGTACGTGCGGTTCTCCCGCATACGGCTTTCCTATTAACTTCTTTTCAAATCATATAAGTTTATTCTGGTATAACTTTCACTCTGGTATATATTTTACTTTATAGTTATCAAATAACCCTATTTCATTATATAACCAATCATTACTCCATCTTTTCCAACCATATCCCTTTTTTCCTCGTTGCTTCATTAGGTACCTTCTCAATTTCTTCTCCACATAATTTCTTACATATGAAAAACACTTTGATGAGTTCCCTATTGAAAAATAATTTACCCACTCTCTTAATGTTGTATTTAGCTCATTTACCAGTATTTGAAATATTCCTAGTGTTCTATGTCTTCTTACTACTTCTTTTATCTTTTCTAACAATCCTTTCCTCTTCTTTGATTGTGGTATTGTCAGTATTCCCCATTTCCCACTTTTATTCCTTCGCCTTTTAATTATAAATCCTAAAAAGTTTATTACCCCACCTTTTTTCAAATCTACTACTCTTGATTTCTCTTTATTTATTGTTACCCCCATTTTCTCAAATTTTTCTTTCAACCTTTCAATTACCTTACTTAACAACCTTCTCATACTTGAATGACTTGATACTGTTACTACTAAATCATCTGCGAATCTAGCATAATCTAGCTCATAATATTTACCTTTTTGCTTGGTTACTTCTTTTGCTTTTTCTAACATTTTATCAATATCATTTAAATATAAATTTGCAAATAACAGGGATATTACTCCACCTTGTGGCACTCCTGCTTTTCCACTAGCTTTTAATATCAATTTTATTAAATATAATACTTCTTTATCTGATATTTGCTCCGATATCTTCTTTAACAATATATGGTGTTTTACTGTATCAAAGTAATTTGATACATCTAAATCGCTCACTTTCCATTTCCTTTTGGTATCTCTTGTTTCCTATCCTTTTTGGGTTTATATATCTTTTATACTCTTCTTGTTTTTTTTTAAAATTATTTTAATAAAGTTACTCTCTGTCTTTATCTCCCTTAAATTCTACTATATTTATTCATCCTATGTCAATGTTTATCCAACGTCTTTATGTTTAATGCTTCACCAATTTAATTAATTCTTTATTATAACTAAATTTAACAAATATTATCTTTTGATTTTTATATAACACTTTCTTAAATCAAATCTAAACTAGAATTTTTAATCACTTCTCAATATTTTTTTAACATTTTGCTAAAAAAATATTAAAAAAAACAGCACAACTTATTTTCTAAACAAATTTATACTTTACTAAGTAATAAAATTATTTTTATTTACTTCAAAACTTTTATTACAGTAGCAATATTTTTCTGCTATCAAATCATTATGTTCCTGCAAATCCACAGGAAATATATTTTCAATCTATCTATCCCCATCCAAAAAATCAAAAACAGGTGGTGGAGCCACCTGTTTCATTTGGGGAATGAAAAGAAAAGCTCGTAGAAATTTTCCTTTATCAAAAATATACTTAATTTATATTAATAATTTATTATACTCCTCCATAAATCTTCTGTCAAACCTCACTTTTGTCCCAAACAGATATTTTTCCGACCTGAACAGGCACTTTTATGACTCAAATAGATACTTTTATGTCTTAAACTAAAAAATTTAATTTTTTTAAATATCCCTCTTAAAAAAATACAGTATAAAATAATTATAAATTTTTAATATGAGTATAACCCCAGATAATCACTAACTTCTATTCATATTCTTACTCCCTCAATCTTTTCTTAGTGTAACTTAGCGTCCTCCTTTCTTTGTGCTGAAATTATTTCCCCCCAAAAAAGTTAAAACTATAATCAAAACTTATTCTCAATTTTTACTCATACCTAAGCGCATCTATAGGATTTAATTCCGAAGCTTTTTTAGCAGGATATGTCCCAAATATCACTCCAATTCCACAAGATACAACTATAGCTAATATTAATATAAAATAATCTATAATTGGTTTTATTCCAATAAATGTTCCTACTATATTGCTTAATAATATTCCTAATATTATTCCAATTATCCCTCCTAAAACACTCAGAAATATTGCTTCAATTACAAATTGAAATAGTATATCTATCTTTTTTGCTCCTAACGCTTTTCTTATTCCAATCTCTTTTATCCTTTCGGTTACACTTACAAGCATTATATTCATTATACCTATTCCGCCTACAAATAAGGATATTCCAGCTACAGATGTCAAAAGTAGCGATAATGTAGTAAGTATTTTATTAAATGAGTCTAATTGCGAAAATTTAGCTGAAACTTCATATATATCTTTTTTATTATGATTTTTTTCTAATAAATCCACTATCTTACCAGATGTATCATCTTTTTTATTAACATCATTTACTAAAATAGTTATAGAAGATATTTGTACATCTTCTACATATTTTTGAAAAGTAGTATATGGAATATAAAATTGATAATATTCTCTCCCAAATGAACTCATAAGAGCTTTCATTTGATTTTCAAATACTCCTATAATTATAAATCTAGACCTGTTTTTTTTCTTAAATTGAAGCTCAACTTCCTCTCCAGCTACATCTAGTCTTCCAAATTTTTTCATAGCATACAAATCATCCACTAATATATATTTCTTACTTTTTTCTATATCTCCTTTAATAAAACTTCTTCCATATATCATATTTAAACTGTTAATGTCTTTCACATATTCATTAGAAGATGAAAGCCCTCCAAATCCTCTTGTTTTTTTAGTAATTGCTACTCTCATTCTTGTATGCATTGAAGGAGATATTGCTTTTACATTCTCTAATTTTTTTATTTGCTCAATATCATCTTTTGTTATATAATCTCTTTTTGTTAATATTTGGTCTTTAGATTGAACAGATATAGTAACTTTTTTATCTGCCAATTCTATTAAATTCCCAGTTATTGACTGCTGACTTCCTTTTCCTATCATAGAAATCATTATTACAGATGATATCCCTATTATAATTCCAAGCATAGTTAATAAACTTCTTATTTTATTACTATTTAAACTTTTAATCGCAAAATTTATTATCTCTATAAATTCCATCTTTTCACCTCTTTTTTTTTCAGAGTCCTCTTAGAAAGTCTAAAACTCTTAAAATACCTATAATTCTTAGCATTTTAAAACATTGCTTCCACCTCTTCTAACTCTTTCCTAAATTCCATTATCTTATTCTTATGAACGTTTAAAAAATAAGCTTCTTATATTTTATTATCTCCTATTACCAATCCATCTTTTACAGTTATTATCCTTTTAGAATTTTTTGCTATCTCCTGCTCATGAGTTACCATTATTATAGTTGCTCCTTCATTATTTAATTTTTTAAATATTTCCATTATCTCTATTTCAGATTTTGAATCCAAATTTCCTGTAGGTTCATCTGCTAATATTATTTTAGGATTATTTACTATTGCTCTTGCTATTGCAACTCTTTGCCTTTGTCCACCACTTAATTCATTTGGTTTGTGATGCATCCTATCTGTCAGCCCTACTTTTTCAAGTGCTTCTTTTGCTTTTTTTATTCTAGTTTTTAAATGTACTCCGCCATAAACCATTGGTAACTCTACATTTTCAAGTGCATTTAATTTAGCCAGCAAATTAAATGATTGAAATACAAAACCTATTTTTTTATTTCTGATTATAGCTAATTGATTATCATTTAATTTTGATACATCTTCATTATCTAAATAATAATCTCCTTTAGTTGGAACATCAAGACAGCCTAATATATTCATAAGAGTTGATTTGCCACTTCCACTACTACCTATTATTGATACAAATTCCCCTTTATCTATATTTATACTAACTCTATCTAACGCTTTTAAAATTATATCTCCCATTTTATAATCTTTTTCTATCCCTTTTAATTTTATCATTTTCATCACCTCAATTATTATTTGATTTTTTTAATCTTATTATAATCTCTTACCTTGGAGGCCCTTGAAAATTATTCTTACTATTTTTATTACTACTTCTTTTTTTACTCTTAATCTTACTTCTTATATGAGAAACTGGATTCACCCTTTCACCATCTATTAATCCTGATGGATTGACAATTATTCTTTCTTTTTCATTTATTCCTTTTATATTAGCCACAAAATCATTTTTATCTATTACTTTTATATATTGTTTTTTTGCAACTCCATTCTTTAACGTAAACAGAAATGCTTTATTCCCCTCATTTTGAATTGCAAATGCTGAAACTAATAACGCATTTTTTTTCTGCTTTGTAATTATCTCACAATTAACTTCATAATTAGGTTTTAAATTTTCTCCATCATTAAATTTTATTTCTATAGGAACCACAATATCAGTATATCCAGAACCACTCTCTTTTTCTGCTATTTCTGATATTTTTGTAATTACTCCTACAATTTTTTTATTTGATTTCAAACTTTCAGAAGTTACATTAGCTTTCTGCCCAACCTTAACATCTTTTATCTCTGTACTTATTACATTTGCTGTAATTATTTTAGAATTCATATCCTCAATTGTCATTATATTTTGATTAGTATTTATTTTAGCATTTTCATCGATTTTTACATCTGTAACAACCCCATCTACAGGAGCTGTTATTTGCAATATATATCTATCTAAATTTTCTTTAGCATCTTTCAAATTTAGATCAAGTTTTTCTATATTATTTTTAGAAATTATAATACTATTTTTTTGCTTTAATGTATCTAAATTATAACTTTTTATCAAATCATTATACTCTTTTTCATTTAAACTTATATCTTTTTTTAATTGTTCTATTCCTTTACTGTTTTCTTTTATGTCAGTAACTTTTTTCTCAATATTTCCTTCTAAACTTTTTATATCATTCCCCAAATTTTCAACATCTAATTGACTAATTCCACCTATTTCCAATAATTTTTTCTTTACTTCATAATCTTTATTTTTTGTTTCAAGTTGAGCAACTAAAGTTTCTTTTTCTAATTTCTTTATTCTTAAATTTTCTTCATTTGTTGTTATACTATCCTTTAAATCTTCTATTGATTTCTCCTTTTTTAATACTGCTGTATTATTAACTTCATAATTATATTCTTTTAATTTAGCTTTTTCATTTTCTATATCTAATTCTATTCTCTTTATATTTCTTAATACTAAATTCCTATCATATGGATTAAATGTTACTAAAATATCCCCTTTTTTTACTCTATCTCCAACTTCTACAAAGATTTTTTTTGCTGTTTCTGCCTGAGCTAAATACACATTAACTACATTTTTTACTTCTACAACTCCATCTACTTTTATTGTTTCTAAATAATCTCCTTTTTTAGCTTTTTCTACTACAACATCTTTTATTTTAGAGCTATTCTTACTATTTTTACTGTTTTTTTGAATGTAGAAATATCCACTTCCTAAAATAATCAAAATTACTACAAATATCGATATTTTTTTCAATTTTCTCACTCCTTCTTTATTTTTTAAACGTTCTTTAACCACGAATATACCGAATTACCTCGAATAAAATCTTTTAAATTCGTTAACACTAATGTCATTCGTAGTTTCAATCTTTTTTCTTTTTTTTGCAATTTTTTTGATTTTATCTTTAAGCTATCACCCTAAAGTCCCATTCTATATTCTGCATATTTTAAAATGTAATCTAATTTCAAATTAATCAAATTAATCTTAGAATTCTCCAAATCATTTTTTATTTTTAAAAATGTATTTATATCTTCTACTCCATATTCATATTGTATTTTTACAATTTTATAATTTTCCTCCAATCCTTCTATTTTCTTATTTTGATTTTCTATTAATAATTCATCATTTTTTAATTCATAATACTTTTTCTTTATTGCTATAATATTCTCTTTAATAATTTCATCTGAATTCATCTTATTTATTTTCCCTGTTATATCGCTATTTTCATATTCAATTTTTTTCTTTCCGCCATCAAATATATCATAACTTAAACTAACCCCTAAACTCCAATCCCAATCTTTAAAAATTTTAGAAAGTTCGTCAGAATTTGACGAATAATTAGCATTAAAACTTACTACAGGATAATCTTTACTTTTTATAATTTTTTTATCCAACATATTTATATCATTCTGCAAATTTATATTCTTTATATCATCGCTACTCTTTTTATAATTTTCTATATCTTTTTCTAAATCTATATACATCTTTTCATACTCAATATTTTTTAATTCTATCTCTTCATTTTCTCCTGTTATCCTTTTTAATTCTTCTATTGTTATTAAATAATTACTATTATTTTTTATCATATTAGCTTTTACATCTAATATTTCAGTTTCAATAGTTAGTAAATCTTGTTTTTTTCCTGCTTTTTCTTTATATAACAATTTTTGCTTTTCTTGTTCTTTTTCTAATTCTTTTAATGAATTCTCATAAATATTTTTTTGATTTTTATATTTTAATATATCCAAATAATTTACTAATATTTCATATTTAATTTGTTTTTTTTCTTTAGAAATTTCTATATTTTTCATTTGTATATTTACATTCTCTTTTTTTTTGTTATATTTTTTTAATCCTCCATCAAATATTTTTTTATCTAATGAAATTGAATTAGAATAATTTAATTTCTCCCTATTTTCATCTTTGTTTACTCTATCACTAAGTTTAATAGTTGGAAAATTATCAGTATTTATGATTTTTAGATTATTTGATATTTTTTTTAATTCTAAATCTTTAACTTTTATTGTACTATTGTTTTTCATAGCACTATTTACCAATATCTCATATGTAACTTCTTTACTATATGTAAATAAAGTTATTACTAAAATTAATATTAATATAATCAATTTTTTCATTTTATTTTCTCCTTTCTTCTGTTTTAAATATAATATCGAAATAGAGGAGCTACTTGCTCCTCTATTTTATACGAATATTAATATGCTCTTTTAACTCTTTTAGGTTCATTGCCTCTTTTAGGTCTATTTCCTTTTCTTTTCTTTTGAAATTTCATTCTTTTATCATTTCTTTGTCTCATTTCTCTAAATATCATTTTAAATTGTGCTTCAGTTATATATTTTTTTAATTCTTCTTTTACTTTCAAAATTTTTATTTTAGCTTTTATTCTATATCCTGATGATTTTTTCATTAAATTTTCTATTTTAACCCAATCTTTAGTTTCATCTAAAAGTAAATATTTAATATCTAAATCTACTTTTTTAGCTTCTATTTGATTTTTTTCTATTTCAATTTTTGCTAATTTCGACAGATCTAATGCTTTTTCTATATTTGCTTCACTAACTCCTGCTTTTATAAATACATCTTTTGGAATATTTTCCAAACCTGCAGAAAAACTAAATGCTGACAACAAAACTCCTATTAATACTACTAAACTCTTTTTCATCTTTATCATCTCCTAATTTTTATTTTATAAAATTTCAAATATTTGCCGGCAACAATTTAAAATTTTAGTTATAAACCTAATAAATCATCATATATGCTTTGCTTTGTTCCTAAATTTACATTTACTGTATCTTCCAAATTTACATTTTCTTGATATAAAGTCGCCACATAAGCTAAATTTTTCCCTTCAATATTTGTTCTAAAATTATTTCCAAAATATCCAACTGTAACTACAAGAAATAAAAGCATCGATACTATTCCTCTTTTATATAATCTATTCTTTGCTTTTTCCTCTTCTAGTAATTCTTTATATATATTTATTTTTATTCTATCTTTTCTATCCATTTATCTCGCCTCCCATTAAATTTAATGCTTTATAATATTTAGCTTTTACAGTAGACAATTTCATTTTTAAAAGTTTTCCTATTTCACGAAATTTATATCCATAAATTGTATGAAGTACAACTATCTTTTTATTTTCTTCGTCTAATTCATCTATCTTTTTATTTATAAATATTAAATCATCAATTATTTCTACATCATCACAAATATGATTATCTTTTAATTCAAACTCCTCTTTTTTCTTCCTAAAAAAATCATAAGTTTTGTTTATAGCTATTTTATATATCCAAGTATATATATTTGATTTTTTGTTAAATTTTTTCAAATTTTTATATACAGATATAAAAGCATTTTGAACTATATCTTCTGCATCTTTTTCATTATTAACCATTGAATATACTTTGTTAAATATTCTATCAAAATATTCATCATATATATCATCAAAATTGTATTTCATTAATTCCTCCAATTTTTTATCTCTTACACTTTATTAGACGCATGAAATTCCAAAAAAGTTATTAAAAAAAATAAAAATCCTGATTTTTTTTTCAGGATTTTTATTTCTCCCCTTCTCCTAAATTAGGAGAAGGGGACGGGGGATGAGGTCTATGCCTCTAATTAAAATTCTTAACACACTAACATTAACTTTTTAATAAATTCAACTACCTTTTCACCCTATAAGTAAATTTCAAAACATAAGTAGAGTCTCTATTTATATCTATTGGAAAAATAATTTTTTTAATACTATCTTTAACATACTTTGTATTAGAATTCAACATTTCCCAATCGCCATACAAACTATGCTCTATATTTATTTTTATTTTTTCATTTTTATGATTTTTTATTGTATATTTTATAGTTTTTTCATATATTCTTTTAGATATCTTTTTATAATTAATCTCTTTATATTCAACCTTAACATCAAAGACTTTTCCTGCTACAACTTTTATATTTTCATCTTTTGGAGTGTGATTTATTCTATCTTCTCCAACAAATTCACTGCTATTATCTTCTAAATCTTTTTTATATATCTTTATTTTCCCTTTTGGAAATGCTATTCCCAATCCATTATTTTTACTATTCTCAAATGAAACTATAACTTTTGTCTCTTTATTTGTATTACTATATGAATAATATTTTTTATATTTAATATTATTTCCACTTATAAATTTTATTTGTTTTGATTGATTGTTTTTTACATTCAAATTTCTATTTAAAGTATACATATGATAATCAAAAAAACTTTTTTCTTTAAAATTGTCTTTTGGAGAATTTGAAGCAAGCATACTTCTTTTCATTAAAAATAACCCTTCATTATTATTAGCTCTATTTACATCTCCTGCTATTAATTTTAATTTTGTATTTTTATAATCTTTTCCAGAATTATTATTTATATTTACCCATCCAATTAAATTTAGTCTCTTATTTTCTAAATTTATAACATAATTTGCTTCCCATTTTATTCCCTTTGTCAAATAAGATACTTCTAATTCATTACTAGAAGTTCCCTCTTCAATATCCCAGATTAATGCTGGTTTTAATCTTAATCCTTCTATCATTTTAGGAAGTATTATTTTATCTACCCCAACTCCAAGATATATTTCACCGCTTTTTTTATCTTTTAAAACTATTCCGCCTTTTACACTTAATAAAGTACAGTTTATTTTAGACTTATTTTTTGTGTATATTACATCTTCGCCTATATATTTTTCTAATAATTTATTCATACTAACTAAATCATACTCATAATTTAAAGATAAAATATTAACTCCGTTAACAATTATAGAATCAGGCTCTATTTTTTGAGCTACATCTAAATAATTTATAATCTTCTCGCTGTTTGAAATATTTGAACTATCTCTAATTTCCCTAACTAATCCAAAGCCACCATTATATATTGTTAAACTGTTTTCTTGGATATCTTTTGAAGTAGAACTATATTCTGCAAATGCCATATTACTGATAATCATTAATAATATTAATATTCTTTTCATTGTTACGCCTCCATTTTAATTTATTTTTATAATGCTTTTGAAATAAGGAACTACCCTACAACCAATATCTTCACACCTATTCCGATTAATATAATCCCACCTATAATCTCTATTTTATTTCCAAATAAATCACCCAATTTATTCCCAAGATATACACCAATTACAGAGATGAAAAATGTAACTATCCCAATTATCACAGATGGCTCCATTACATCTATTTTTAATAATGAAAATGTTACTCCCACTGCTAAAGCATCTATACTAGTAGCTATTGCCAATAATAATAAATTTATCATACTCAAAACATCTTTTTTAGCTTCTGATTCCTCTATTACAAATGATTCATAAATCATTTTACCTCCAATAAAAAGCAACAATAAAAATGCAACCCATCTTGAATATTTACCAGCATATTTCACAAAACTATTCCCTGCAAGCCATCCTAAAATTGGCATTATAGCCTGAAACACTCCAAAAAAACTACCTATTTTTATAGAATGTCCTATTTTTAAATTTTTTATTGCAATTCCACTTGAAATCGAAACTGCAAAAGCATCCATTGCTAGCCCTATCGCTATTAATAAAATTGAAACTAAGCTCATAATCATAATCCTTTCTAAATCACATTTGTAATTAGGAACATTTTTAATAATGTTCACATCTATAAAATTCACCAAAACTACTTTTTTATATCTAACTATTTTTTTCCACCATAAACAGAGTAATTATAATATTTCCATATTACATCAATATCTTTAAACCCTATTTCTTCAAGCCAATTCAAATGATTTATCAATGTAGTTGGGCTATCTTCTTCTTGATATTTTTCTAACCAAATATTTTCTATCTCATCAATCGAACAACTTTTTTTCATAAATTCTATCCATTTATTCATATAAACATCTTGAACTTTATAATTAGAACCTAAAACTACATCTGCATTATAAAACACTCCATTTTGAGATAAAGCATTATAGATTTTGTTATAAAATATTTTTTTATCCTCGTCTGTTACCAAATGATGTAATGCTAGTGAAGATAATATAACATCATATTTTTTTAAAAATTCGAAATTATAGAAGTCTCCAACATAATAATCGACATCATTATATTTTTCCAACTTGATTTTAGTCATCTCTATCATATTTTTAGACAAATCAACCGCAGTTAATTTAGCATTAGGAAATTGTTTTTTTACTTTATCAAGTATATTACCTGTTCCGCATCCTAAATCTATAACCTCTATTTCACTATTTTTCTCAAAAGGTATAGATAAAATTAATGCTTCAAGCATTTCTTTATAAAATGGAATCAATTTCAGTATTATTCCATCAAACTCTTTAGCCTCTTCTTCAAAATGATTTTTTATTTTGTCAATTTTCTTTTTTTCTTTCATTTCAATTATCTTCATTTATCAAATTCACCAACACTTTCACAATAATATCTTTTTCTTGCGGTCTACTTTCTGCTATCATAAGTGTAATAGCCACAAGTGCATTGTCAGCTATTCTTTTGCTCCCATCTTCCTTATAAATTATATTATTAATTCTCATAAAATATATAAATATTGCAGCTGCAATTCTTTTATTCCCATCTGAAAAGGAATGATTTTTCACAACAAAATATAACAAATTAGATGCTTTTTCCTCTATACTTGGATATACTTCTTCTCCAAAAGCCGTTTGATAAATTGCCCCTAATGAACCTTTAAAGGAATCATCTTTTTCATTACCAAATAAATCACTTGGAAATTCTGATTTCATACTTTCTATTACTTTCATTGCTTCTTCATATCTTAATATATACGCTTCTTTTTTTGTAGTTTTTCCAATTTGTAATATCTGATGATCATATTCATCAAGTATAGTAAGAGCATATGTATATTCGGAAATTACTTTTAAAAGACCTTTTGCTTCTCCTAATTCTATTTTTTGATTTTCAATAGTTCTATTTAATATTTTCATTGTAGTTTGCAAATCTTTTAACTTTTGATTTTGTTCTTTTAGTCTTTTTTCATTTATTGTATATCCGTTTATCAAATGTTGTTTTAATAGATTTGTTGCCCAAATTCTAAATTGAGTACCTCTTTTTGAATTCACCCTATAACCTACTGAAATAATTAAATCTAAATTAAAATATTCTATTTCTCTTTTTACTTCTCTTCCGCCTTCACTTTGAACTGTTGCAAAAAATGCAACAGTTGAATCTCTCATTAACTCTTCACTATTATAAATATTTCTTATATGTCTCGAAATTACTGATTTATCTCTTTCAAATAAGTCAGAAATTTGATTTAAACTTAGCCATACAGTCTCCTCTTTTAAATTAACATCAATAGAAATATCCCCATCATCTGTTTTATAAAACATTACCTCTTTATTCTCCATATTAATTTCACCTTCTCTCTAATTCTTAAAATATCCTCTTCCTAATTCTATTTATCGTAGCCCCTATCTCAAATCTCCTTGCAAATACCATATTCCCACTTTCATATTTTAAAAATTTAGTTATATTTTGAGAATTTATCTCTTCTTCTATCTTTTGCAAAATATCTTTTAATAATAATTTTCCACTATTTTTATTTATTATATATTTTATCACATTTCCAATAAATTCAACTTGTCCCTTTTCTACAAGTTGTTCCAGATATCTCAAATCAACTTCTTCTGTCCCTATAATTATTTCATCCAAATCTCTACTTTTGATTTTATCTTTTTTTTCTATAATTTTTCCAATATTTTTTATATCCAAATATCTATTTCTAACTTTTACCTCTTCATCCAAAATTTCTTTTGTTATTGAATAGTCTTTATATTTTTCTATTACAGCCTTAGCTTCTTTTGTTATATCTTTTACTTTATACTCATCCAACATTAAAACTGTATCTGCAATATCAAAATAATCTCCTAATCCACCAACTACAACAATTGTAGATATTCCACTTTTTTCATACATTGCTTGAATTCTCTCTACAAATGGAGTTATTGGTTCTTTTTCTTTTTTTATTATCTCTTGTATTTTTACATCTCTCATCATAAAATTTGTAGCTGATGTATCTTCATCAATTAATAATAGTTCTGCACCTAATTCCATACTTTCTATTATATTAGCAGCTTGCGAAGTTGATCCACTTGCATTTTCTGTATAAAAATTTTCTGTACTTTTCCCATATGGCAAATTATTTATAAATGGAGTTATATCTACTCCTGATATTCCTCTTCCATCTTCTGCTCTTATTTTTACTGCATTATAATTTGTTATCACCATTTCTCTACCATCATTAGGTATATGATTATATATCCCTTTTTCAATTGCATCTAATAAAGTACTTTTTCCGTGAAATCCACCGCCAGTTATAATTGTTATCCCTTCTTTTATTCCCATCCCTTTTATTTTATCTCCATTTTGTAGTTCCAATTCAATTTCAAATTCTTTTGGAGACATAAATTTTATAGCATTTTTTAACGGCTTCTCACTAACTCCACTCTCTCTTGGTAATATTGATTCATTTGCAATAAATGCAACTAATTTTCTTTTTTTTATCTCTTCTCTAATATAATCACTTCTTTCATTTACCTTTATATGTTTTGTTAAATTTTCATATCCAACTTTTTCTTTTTTTAAATATTTTACAACATTAGGTAACTCTACAAAAATCATCTCTTTAGCCTCTTTTGATAAAACTCTTCTCCCTGCAGCAGGCAATCCCATATAAAATCTAATTTGCAATATATCATTTTCTATTTCCACAGAACTTCTTTTTAATATCTCTTGCCCATTTCTATAAATAAATATAGCCCCGCTTTTACCTGTTCCTCTTTTACCTTTTGCTTCTTTCCAAATTGCTTTTTCAAAAACTCTACTTACATAATCTTCAAATGCTACTTTTTTTGAAATATTTGAATACATTTCACTATTATATCCATATTTTTTTAAATCTATCTCTACTTTAAGTAATGAAGGAGATGCAAATGGATCTCCTTGAACTTTAATTATTTCCAAAATATAATCATTAAAATTATATCTTCCTTTTATATCTTTGTATGCTCTATAACCTTTGCCATCTATCTCTCTTAATTTTGTATTAAGCCTTTTCATTCCTCTTCTCCTTTTAAATCTTTTATATATTCTGCATAAAAATTTTCACCTAATTTTATAATTCTTTTCATTTCTGAATTTTTTATTCTATAATATATATTTAATCCTCTTTTTTTCCCAATAATTATTCCTGCCTCTTTTAATATCTTTAAATGTTGTGATAAATTAGGTTTACTAAAATCTAATTCTGGTTCTATTTCACATACACATTTAGGCTCTTCTGATAATAACTTTACAATTTTATATCTAAGTGGATGCCCCAAAGCTTTAAACATTTTTGTAATTATCTCTTCTTTCATTTTTATCTCCTTTATTTTTATATTTTTTTATAATTCTCTTCCTTAAAAAACCTCATTACAATTTTAACATAAAACATCAAAATTATAAATACTATTATTGAAAATGCAGCTGCATACCCATACCATCCTTCTCTAAAAGGCCAATAATTAAGCTCCATTAATATTGTCATATTGCTTTTTCTACTTCTTAATATGTTTATTACATTAAATTGATTAAATGTCCATATTATACTTAAAATAACTCCTGGCATTATAACAGGTTTTAATAATGGTAATGTTATATGCCTAAATTGTTGCCATTTTGTAGCTCCATCTATACTAGAAGCTTCATAATATTCATCTGAAATTGATTTTAATCCTGACAAAGAAACTATCATTAAAAATGGAAAACTAAGCCATATATTTACAACTGTTGCTGAGAAAAATGGCAATGAAACAAAATATCCTTGTGTCGCGAAAACCGTTCCTATAATATCTCGCAATATTGGTATTTTAATTACATCATCTACTTTTATAAATGATCTATTTAACCAATCTACTTTGCCTATTCCAAATATAGATAAAAATGGAGCTAATATCATATTAAAAATACCATATTTTTTATTTAAAATTATTTTCCACATATATGCAGTTATATAACTTGGAATTGCCCAAGTTATCATTAATATACTTATATAAAATCTTCTAAATCTAAGCGTTTTTTTATTTAATATAAGAGCTAACCCTAATCCAAGTCCCAATCCAAATAGTATATTCCATATACTCCACCATAAAGTCATAAAAGCTACATTCCAAAATATAGAGTCTTTATTAAGTAATATCCACATATAGTTCCCAAGTTCAATAAAATTAAAATTAGCATAACCTGTTTCTAATGAATAATCTGTAAAAGATAAATATATTGATAATATTACAGGGAATAAAGTTAAAATTATAGTTCCTAATATTGCTGGAAAAATAAATTTATATGCAAGAGAAGCTTTTTTATATTTTTCAATCTTTTCTTTTGTCATAAATTTAATTAATTTTACAGTTCCAATAAAAACTACTGCAAGCCCTAACATTATAAATATAAATGGCATAACTGAATTTTCACTTTTCACCATATTTTGTGCTTTCATTACACTTATTATTATATTATAAATGCTATATAAAATTACACTCCAACCAAATATTATCACATATAACCATTTCCTACCAGATTTATTTTCTATATTATCTTCAATTTTTTCTATATATAATTCTTTTAATTTTATATATAATTTTGAATAAAATTCTGCAGCAGCGATACTCATTACAGGTATAAAAATAAGTGTATATTGTGGCCATTTTGTAGGATAAATAATTAAAAATATTGCATTTACAAAAAACCATGTCCCTAAAATTCGATTTTTTTTATAAAGAGCTTTTGCTCCAAATACAGCTCCAATAAAAATCAAAGAATCTATTCTTATAAAAAAAGCATTAAATGGCTTCCATGGAACACTTTGTAAAAGCCATATCATTTGCATATAAAAAGGAAATCCTGCTTTTTTTACAAATTCCCCAGTAGAATAATTTTTATGAAAAAGTATTGATTCTTTCAGCCTATGAAATGTATCTGTCCATAATATAGGATCAAAAATAAAAAATGTTGCAAATGCCACTATTCCATATATAAAAAACAGTTTTCTATTCTTTTTCGTTTTTATAAATAAAAATGGCAATATTGTTATTGCAGTTGTTGCAGTTATATATTTTGATGCAAAAGCCATTCCTATAGCCATAGCTGAAATCAAAAAATATTTATCAAATTTTTTACCATTCATTTTAATAAAAGCAAGTATTGCTAAAGTAGCAAAAAATGTAGCTCCACTATCTAACATTGCTTCTGCTGAATATTTTATTTGCCAGGTTGAAACTGCCATAAATATTCCTGCAATTGGATTTATTAGATATATAAGAGCAAGATGTGCTACAGAAAATAAAACGGATATAATTCTTGATATATTAATCTGTGCAATAAATGTTGTAACATCCATTCCAAATAGACTTGCTAAATATATCCCTATTCCATATATTAATTTAATCAAAATAGGATGCTCTATATTCTCTTTAAAAGTTATAATCTTATAAAAATCTCCTAATTTCAAATAATCAGCATATTTTTTTGCAATTGGTACATACACATTTTCATCAAAATCAATTCCAAGTTTAATAGTAGCATGCCATCTCAGTAGAAAAGAAAAAACAAGGAAAAGAAGAAAAAACAGCATAAATTTTTTTGATCTTTTTCCATTCAAATTCATTAACTTCCTCCCATTTTATAAAATTATTTTATATAAAAATTTTATTTCCATCACTAAATGAATGATTTTTCACAATAAAGTATAGAAGATTTGCTGCCTTTTCCTCAATACTTGGATAAACTTCTTCCCCAAAAGCTGTTTGATATATTGCTCCAAGAGAACTCTTAAATGATTCATCTTTCCCATTTCCAAATAAATCAGTTGTGAATTCATTTTTCATACTTTCTATTACATTCATTGCTTCTTCATAATTTAAAAGATATGCCTCTTTTTTACTTGTATCTCTCATTTTAACTTCTTGATGGTCATATTCATCAAGTATTGTAAGTGCATAAGTATAATCAGAAATTACTTTTAAAAGCCCTTTAGCTTCTTCCAAATCAACTTTTTTAGTCTCAACTGTTCTTTCAAGTATTCTTATTGTACTCTGCAAATCTAATAATTTTTGATTTTGTTCTTTTAATCTTTTTTCATTTATTGTATATCCTTTTATTAAATGTTGTTTTAATAAATTAGTAGCCCATATTCTAAATTGAGTACCTCTTTTTGATTTTACTCTATATCCAACTGATATTATTACATCAAGATTATAGTATAAAGTATCATATACTTTCCTATCACTGGCAGTATGTGCAAAATTTGCACTAACTGAATTTTTATCTAGTTCTCCTTCTTTAAAAATATTATTTATATGTCTTGTAATTACTGTTCTATCTTTTCCAAATAACTCAGCCATCTGCTTTTGGCTTAACCAAACTGTATCTTTTTTTTAATTTACATCAACAGAAACAGTTCCATCATCTGCTTTATACAATATTATATCTTTATTTCCCACTTTTATATTCTCCTGTATTTAATTTTTTTCAAGGCCAATTCTTTCATAGATTATCTGGGCGTGCCAACGGCACAATGTCGTCAAGTTAATGACAATTTATAATTTTATATCGGGTTTGCCAACGGCAAAACCCCTACATTATAAAATAAATTAATACTGTAGGGGCTTGCCGTTGGCAAGCCCAGTTCTTAGCTTGATGACATTACTCTGAATCTACCCCAAAATCCCATATCCATAAGATTATAGACAAAAATAAATTGCCCCTAGTAATTTTTTAAACATTCCCTATTAATTTTTTTCCTGTCTTTTTCACATATTCATTTACTAACAAAATATACATAGAATGGCTTAATATATAAGGTGCTATTGAAATTGATTCTCCAGTATGAGGATGTACTTGCTCTGCTAAAATTCCTGAATCTAAAGTTTTATCTTCTGCCCATTCTAATATCTCTTTAACTTTTTCAAAGTTATCTATTTTCAAATAATAAAATCCTGCTAATAATGTTGTATATACCCAAGGATTTCCAGGTATATTTTTTATATCTCTTGTTAATTGATGATACCTATCATTATT
Organism: Haliovirga abyssi; assembly: GCF_030295325.1. Taxonomy (GTDB): domain Bacteria; phylum Fusobacteriota; class Fusobacteriia; order Fusobacteriales; family Haliovirgaceae; genus Haliovirga; species Haliovirga abyssi. Next base: position 1,758,786 of record NZ_AP027059.1, read on the forward strand.
AAATCTTGCCATTCCACCAATTTCACTTTTTATCCATAATTTATCTACTGTTTTTTCAGAAGTTAATAATAATCTCTCTTTATATTTATCATAAAAATTATCAAATAACAAAGTTAATAACATACTACTATCATATTTAATATCCTTTTTATCTTCTCTATCTCCATTCTCTGTAATAGTTGTTACAAATCTTTTTTCTTTTTCAATCCAAAATTTTTCAAATAAATTATCCAAATAATTTATAGATTTATCAATTTTTTCTCTTAATCCATCTCTATCAAAAATTTCTATAAACTCTTTTGAAACTACTAATGCTTCATATATTGAAGCTATTGTATAAAAATGTATCCCTTTTTTTTCTTCCCAAATATCATAACTCGAAAATGGCATTTTAGTTCCTTCATTAATATACTCCACTAAGAAATTTAATGATGGTTCTATCAAATCATCATAAATATCTTCTATAAACTTCATATCTTTTGATATTTTATAATGTTTATATAATGCGATTAATAGCATAGATGTATGATCTTCTTGTATTGGAAGCTGTAACTCTCCTTTTACTATCCAAGAATGTGAACTAGAAGCCATAGATCCATTTGAATGATATTTATTCCAAAAAAAACCACCTTTTGTTATCACGCTAGTTAAAAATTTAAATATTCTCCTACTAACTTCTGTATATCCTGCTTCATCCAAAGCCATTGCTCCTAAAGCGGCTTCTCTTGGCCATATATAATTATATGTATCTCTATTAAATTGAACATGTTCATAATCAACAGAACTTATTAATGCTCCATTTTCATTAATATGACTTTTTATAACCATTATACTTTTTTTAAATAAATCTTTAAATTTATAATCTAAATTACTAAAATCAAGTTCCCTCTTATTTATAAAATTTTTCCAAAAATTATCTGTTTCTTCTATTAAATTTTCTATCCCTCTACTTAATACAAAATTATTTAATTCTCTCATATCTTCAAAATTTTTCCCTGCACCTATCCAATAATAAAAAGTTTTTTTAGAATTAGCTTTTATAAAAGTTTTCAAACTAAATAAACTATTTATTCTTCCTTGTGCAATTGAATTCATCTCTAATTTACCATCTTCTGCATCTTTATAATTATATCCTTCTCCTAATGTAATATTCTCTATGTTATATTCATACATTGACTGTCCATCTACCATCCCATTAAAAATAAAATATCTTCTTTTTTTATATTGAATTATCCCCTTTGTAATTGGATCATAAAGCCCTGTATTATTTTTATTTTTTCCATATAATTTTAGATTATGATGAAAAAACACCATAATCTCTTTATCTTCTTTATTTAAATTTTCAACTTCAATTTTTCTCAAAAAAATATTCTTTTTATAATGTACTGTTGATTTTTCTCTGATTTTTATATTCAAATATTCTGTACTTGCGACAATATCTGATACTAAAGAATCCTTCATATATTTTATATTTTTTTCCCATTCTTCATCTACCCAAGAAAATTTACCATCTACCCAAAATCCTATCCTATTTTTGTCCTCTTCAAGATGATTTTCCTCCCCAATATGAGGGAAATATATATCTCGAATACATAAATTAGAATCATAAGTTAAGATCAAATTTTCATTTCCAAGAACAATCTCTCTAGCCACAATATCACCCCTTTTTTGATTAACAATTATTATTATTAATTATCTTCTCTATTCTTCCCTCATAGTATAATTTTCAAATTTAGTAATTTCATTAAAAAATCTAAGATGTACAGTTCCAACTGGACCATTTCTTTGTTTTCCTATAATTATCTCTGCAATCCCTTTTAATTCGCTATCTTCATTATAATAATCATCTCTATATAAGAATATAACCGCATCTGCATCTTGTTCTATAGCTCCCGAATCTCTCAAATCAGAAAGCATTGGTCTTCTATCTGATCTTTGCTCTGGTGCTCTTGATAATTGAGATAATGCTATAACTGGAACATCTAATTCTCTTGCCAATCCTTTTAAAGAACGAGATATTTCTGAGATTTCTTGTTGCCTGCTTTCTCCGCCCCCACTTCTTCCGCTTATTAATTGTAAATAATCAATTAATATCATATCTAATTTATTTTCAGCTTTTAATCTTCTTGCTATAGTTCTTATCTCCATTACAGTTACATTTGGAACATCCGCTATATATATTGGTGACTCTGCTAGTCTACCTGTTGAAATCCCTAGCTTTTGCCACTCTTCAGGTTGAAGAAATCCATTTCTTATTTTATTTAATTGAACTCTTGCATCTGCAGCTATTAATCTTTGAAATATTTGAGAATTTGACATCTCCAAACTAAATATTAATACACCTTTATCTTCATGAACTCCTGCATTTAATGCTAGATTTAATGCAAATGCAGTTTTTCCCATACTTGGTCTTGCAGCTATTATTATTAGATCCGATGGATGAAATCCAGAAAGCATTCTATCAAATTCAGTAAATCCTGATGATATTCCTGTAACTTCTCCTTTATTAGCATAAACTGTTTCCAATCTTTTAAATTCTTCATCAACTAAATCTTTTACAGATACTACTTCTTTATTTTCCTTATTTTGTGCTATTTTAAAAATCATATTTTCTGATTTATCTAAAATTTGATCAACTTCTTCGTAACCTTCATATGCTATTTCAACAATCTTAGTCCCCACATTTATTATTTTTCTAAGAGTTGATTTTTCTTTTACTATTTTTGCATAATTAAATATATTAGCTGCTGTAGGCACTGCTTCTGCAAGTGTATAAAGTGTTTCTTCTCCACCTATTTGCTCTAATTTATCTTGTTTTTTTAATCTTTCTGCTAATAATAAAGAATCTATAACTTCACCTTTTTCATAAAATTTTAACATTTCATCATAAATTATTCTATGAGCTCCTTTATAAAAATCATCAGGTGCAATTATATCTACAACTTTACTTAATGCATCTGGTTTTATTAAAATTCCTCCTATAATTGATTCTTCTGCTTCTAAATTAAATGGTATTTGTTTTTCTTGACTCATTTTTCCCTCCACAATTATCTAAATTTTCTAAAAACATAAGCGACGTTATCCGTCGCTTACATTAGTTCTCTTATAACATCATCAATAGATTTTACTATGACAACTTCAATTTCTACATCTTTTGGAACATCTTTTCTATTCTCATATGGAATTAATACTTTTTTCATATTCCCCTGTATAGCTCCATATATTTTTTCTACTACTCCACCAATTGGTTTTATTTCACCTTGAATAGATATTTCACCTGTAAGTGCCACATCTTGCCTTATAGGTCTATCATCTAATATACTAACTATTAATGCTGTAATTGCTGCTCCTGCTGATGGTCCATCAACTTTTCCACCACCAATAATATTAATATGTATATCATAATTTTTTACATCTTTTTTAGTTATTGCCCTTGCTACAGTTAATGCATTAAATAATGAATCTTTAGCCATACTCCCTGCAGTTTCATTAAATCTTACATTTCCTTTGCCTTTTTCTGCTTCAAATTTTATTCCTTCAAATTCTATTAAACTTCCCATATAGCTAGAAACTCCAAGCCCAAAAACTCTTCCTACTTTTTGGCTGTCATCCCCTTTTTTAGAAATAATAGGATTTAATCTATTAATTTTTATTACATTTTCCACATCTATTTTTTCTATTTTAATATTTGTTACCTCATCTTCATCCTTTAAACTATATAATATTGAGCTATACACATCTGATAATATATTTATAGCTTTTCTTCCTTCTATAGTATAATTTGCAATTAATTTTTTTGCATCTTCAGATATTTTTATATCTAATTTTTTTGCTGCTATCTCTACAATATTTTCTATATTTTTCATTGTCAAAGGCTGAAAATAAACTTCTGCAACTCTTGATCTAATTGCAGGATTTATCTCATTTGGAGTCCTAGTTGTAGCTCCTATTAATACGAAATCAGCTGGTGCTCCATCTTTAAACAGTTTTTTTATATATTTTGGTATTTTTGGATTTTCTGAATCATAATATGCTGATTCAAAATTAACCCTTTTATCCTCTAATACTTTTAATAATTTACTTTGATATTGTGCATCCATTTCTCCAATTTCATCTATAAATAAAACTCCACCATGTGCATCTGTTACAAGACCTGGTTTTGGTTCAGGTATTCCATCGCCCGCAAAATCTTTTTGTGCTCCTTGATAAATTGGGTCATGTACAGAACCAATTAACGGATTAGCCATATCTCTAGGGTCCCATCTCAATGTGGTTCCATCTACCTCTATAAAAGGTGATTCTTCTGAAAATGGAGTATATTTTATATTTTTCACTATATCTAATACTAACCTAGCAGCTGTAGTTTTCCCTACTCCTGGTGGTCCATATAAAATAACATGTTGTGGATAAGGTGTAGCTAATTTTGTTAATAATGATTTTATAGCTTTTTCTTGTCCTATTATCTCTGATATATCTTTTGGCCTTAAAATTTCCATTATAGTTTTCAAATTATATCTATTTTCCAATTTTTCTAAATTATTATACTTATTTTCAGTAAATTCTGTCTCTGGACCTGATTCATCAGACAATATTTTCTTTTTCATCTCTTTTATAAATTCTGTATGTTTTTTTTCCATAAGTTCATTTACTTTTTTATTAATCTCAGCTTCAACTGTTTTATATGATAATATTTCGGCTATTTTATTTTCTATTTCAGATATATATTCAGGAATTTCATCCTCTTCATATATCATCTCAACATTATCTTTTTTCCCATTAGCTACTACTAATAAAGCATATAATTTTTTATAAATCTCTTCTGATTGTAATTCTTGCAAAACTCCTAATTGACTTGCTTTTAATACCATCTCTTTTGAACCATATATATTTCCTAACATTCCATATAATATAGTTACTTGCTTCTCATAAAAATTTTTATTGAAATCTTTTCCATTTTTTTTTAATAAATTCTTCACACCTATTTTGTTAAAAAAATTTTCCATAAACTTACTCTCCGATTATATCAATTATTATTTTAGCTTTTACTCCAGCATATAATTTTAATTCTGCACTATATTTCCCAACAGATTTTATATGCTCTTTTTCCAATTTTATTTTCTTTTTATCAATTTCAAATTTCAAATTTTCCTTCAAAGCTTTTTCTATATCTTTTGATGTTATTGAACCAAATATTTTACCATCTTTACCAGTTCTTACTTTTATTTGTAATCCTTTCCCATTAATTGTTTCTGCCAATTTTTTAGCTTTTTCCACCTCTTTTGCTTTCTTTTTACTTTCTTTTTCTGCTGCTTTTCCTAATTTATTTTTTTCCTCTTTTGTAGCTTCTATTGCTAATTGTTTAGGAGCAAGAAAATTTCTAAAATATCCTTCTTTTACTTTTTTTATTTCGCCTTTTTTTCCAACACCTTTTATATCTGCTTTTAATATAACTTCCATTTTTAAATACCTCCTAATTTTTTATTCTTATTTTTTTATTTTTCTTTGTTTTTATTATTATCCTTTTTATTAATAATTTTTTTCTTAAATGAATCCATATCTATCAAACTAAAAAATCCACCAATATAAAATGTTATGCTATAAAGAAACATTGTAATCATAACAACTAATAAATTTGATAATATTTTACTTTTTAATTTTTCTACTAAAAGATAATAGATCTCTTTTGAACCATAAATTACATATCCTAATTTTATTATCATTATAAAATTATTTATATATATATTTTCAACTTTAAATATATATTTTATTATAAATGCCACAACATATCCTAATAAAATATAATATGAAATTTTCCATTCTTTAAATTCCTTATAATCTAACATATAATAAGTTATAAATACTACAAAAAACAGATAAAAATAAGCTATAAAAAATCCATATAAACTCATATATGCAAAAACTTCATTAACAGCCACTTTACTTATTCCAAAACTAATATAAGTTTTTTTTGCTAATTCTACTGCATTTATTATATCTTTTTGATTAAAATAAAAAAATATGTATAATAACCCCAACAAAGCAAAAGATATAATTATAATTTTATCTATTTTTTTTATTTTGCTTTTTTCTAATAAATAATATAATAACTCTATGCTCAAAAATATTGAATACACAAAAATTGCAATTTTCAAATCAAATATTAATGCTACTAAAGCAAAAATTATAATTTCACTTAATATCATATTTTTTTTATTAATCCCATTTCTATTTTTTATACTATATCCAGGAACAACTCCTCCAAATGCAGGAAATATCATTGATAATATTATAAATATAAATTTTGTAATTATAAACCTAACCATTCTTACTACCTGCTTTCAATTTTGATTTTAACATATTTAATTTACTACTAAAAGCAGATTTTAAATTTATATTTTTTAAAGCTTGCATAGCAAAACTTACTACAAATCCCTCTTTATCATCAAGAGCTTCTTCAAGCGAATCTTTTACTCTCAAATTTCCTATAGCTCCAAGTGCTTTTGCAGAAAATCCTCTCACAAAATAGTTACTATCATTTTTTAATCTCTCTATTAACTTATCAATTATCTCATCAGCTTTAGAAAATTCAGATATCTCTGTACATTTTATTCTAACAAAATCATTTTCACTTTCAAACAGTTGTAATATTTCTAATTCTAGCTCTTTTGATATTTTTCCACCATTTGTTAATTTTTCTCCTATTTCGCTTAAAATTCCAAGTTGATTAGTATCTATATCTTCATTTTTTAATTTTTCTATTAAATTTTCCATAAAATCTCTCCTAACTTTTATCATATTTTATGATTGAGTTAAATATATATTCTATACCTGTATATATACTATTTATTTCAATATATTCATTTTTACTATATCTTTTACCACCGTTCGCAATTCCTACTGTTACTGCTTCAATTCCTTTTTCTAATGGAATTGCTATTTCTGAGTTAGTTGGACCAGTATAGATATTAATTTTTCTTTCTTTTGCAACATCTATAAAAATTTTTTCAATATTATTCTCTTCCACTTTTTGTATTTTTCTAAAAACTTCATCTTTAATTTTAACTTTTATATTTTCTTCTTGCCCTACTCCCAATATAATACTTTTTACTATATTTAAAGCAGCTTGAAACTCTTCTTCACTATTGCTTCTAATCTCAATTTTAATCTCTAAATTTTCTGGAACAGTATTATAATGTATGCCAGTTTCAATTCCTGCAATATTTACCACACTATTTTCTCCAAAATCTTCATTTTTTATTTTTAATATAAAATTTCCTAAAGCGTCTACTACAGAGCTACTTACTACATTTCTCCAAATGTGTTTTCTTATCCCTTTAAATAAAATTTTACTTCTTTTCAATCCAACTGTTGTGCTATGTATTCTACCTAACCACAATCCATTAATATTAATTACACCCTTTATAGATTCTGATATCTCTTTTTCTAATAAAAATTTCATTCCTGAAAAATCACTATTTCCATTAACTGTTCCAACTAAATATATTGTATGTTTTAATTTTTCCTTACTTAAATACTCTCCTAATATAGCTAATGATATTACCCCAAGTAAATTGTCTCCTACCCCTACACCTATTAATTCTTTTCCTGTTAACTTTATTTTTCCAACGTCTTTTACAGAATCTAAATTTGTTGAGATAACTATAGCTTCATCTTGATTTTCTCCAATTATCTTTGCAACAACATTTCCAGCTACATCTATTTTCACATTTTCTATTCCATAACTATATAAAAGCTTCTGTAAAAATACCGCTTTTTCAATTTCATTCACTTTTTCGTTTTTTAGTTTTGATAAATCAATTATATTTTGAATTATTGTATTTTCTTTCTTTCTTAAGTCACTTTTCATATAGCTACTCCTTTATATTATCATAATGTGTAACTCTATTCCTTCCATTTTCTTTTGAATAATAAAGTGCAATATCACTTCTTTTTATAAATTCTTCATCACTAAGAGTCTCATTCCCAAAATCAAATGTATATACTCCTAAACTCATATTAACTTTTAGTATTTCACCATTATAAACTATTTCTAACTTTTCAATCTCTTTTCTTATATTTTCAGCAGCTTGAATAGCCCCTCCTCTATCTGTTTCTGGTAAAATAACTACAAATTCTTCTCCACCATATCTAGCTACTATATCTACTTTTCTTGTTTTTTTCATCATTACTCTAGCAACTGCTTTTAAAACTTCGTCTCCTGCCTGATGTCCATATGTATCATTAAAAATTTTAAAATGGTCAATATCTGTCATTAAAATAGATAATTTCTTTTTATATCTTCTACCTCTTTCTATCTCTTCTGTTAATCTTTGTCTAAAATACCTATGAATATATAATTTTGTCATCCCATCAGTTATTGCAAGATTATACAAATTAGAATTTGCTACTGAAACAGATATTTGGCTTGCTAAAGTATTATACACTTCTACATTATTTTCGCTATACCCTTTTTCTGCATATTTCATTCCTAAAAATATAAATCCAAAAAAATTGTTTTTAGCTATTAATGGAACTAATACTTCTATATTAATTTTTTTAAAAAATTCTTTATGTTTTCTATAAAATTTTAAAATTCCATTATCACTTTTTTTTAAATTTGTAATAATAAATATCTCTTCATTTTCTTTTACAAACTCTATATCTTCTTTATCTAAAACTATTTTTTCTCCTATTAAATTCTCATTTATGTCTCCACGAATATTTTTTATTTCTAATTCTTTTGTATCTTGATCAAAATATGCTATAGCTGCTTGTGTTGTACCTGCAACTTCTGCAAACATATCAATAGAATTTTTTAGTATTTCATCTAAATTTAATGTAGAAAATATCATCTTTGTAGCATAATTTATTGTCATTAAATCATATATCTTTTCTGTTAATTCCACATTTTTTTTCTCTATATAATTTGACTTTATTGCATTTTCTAATACTATTTCTATTTGTCCAGAAATAGTTTCTAAAAATTCAATATCTGTTTCACTGTATTCTCCAAATTTTTTTTCCCCTAAAACCATAACATATCTAAGAATTTGGTTCCCACTATCATCATCTAACCCTTTAAAAGCTATTGTATAACCACTTTCTGAATTAGTAAAATCAATATTCTCTTTTAGCTCCTCTACATCTAAAATTTCTATATTTTTAATTAAATTTGATGATAACAATTTTTTTATAAATTCTCCATTATTTAATATTTTAATATCATCTTTTTTCACATCAAATCCTTTATCTACAATCAATTTCAGTTTCTCATTTTCTATTCTAAAGAAAGCTCCTTTTTCTATAGACTCTACTTCAAATAACATATCAGCTATAATTCTTTCTAAAGTTTCCAAATCTTTTTCTCTTACTAAGGTTTTTATCATTTGATTAATTGCAATAAATTTAAAGTTTTTATCTGTACTTTCTAATTCTACATTTTCTATCTCTTTTTTTTCTTCTTCTAGTAATTTTATAAAATTTATGTTTTTTTCTTGTAAATTGTCTATGTTTAATTTTAATTTTTCTACTTTTATTTTAAGCAATATAACCCCTATAAATAATATTGCACTTATACACAAAAATAATATTGACACTAGGCTCATATTTTCATCCCCTTAATTTTAAAAAATACTCTTTTATATAAGTTCTGCTATATCTTTTGCTATTTCTAACATTGAGCTATTCTCTTTTGATAATTCTTCTAAAAAATAATATTTATAGAAATCTTTTGCAACTTGTCTTGCTGTATTTGACATTCTTTTATCAATATCATTAGCATATTTTATTATAGTTGAATATTTTTTATACATTTTTTGCTCTCCTATAATAAGAAGTGCTATTTTTTTTATCATCCACCACTCTTCTATATCGCTCAAAATAACATCTATTCCATTATCTAATAATTCTGATTTATAACTACTAAGAATCATTAAAGTTTTAGCTCTTATTTCTCGAGAAACTAATTTATCTAAAGCTATCTTTAATAATTCATCTTTTATTTCTCTACTTTCTCTATCTGCAATTTCTCCTAATATTACATCTAATACTTTTTCTTGCCTTGATTTTAATATTCCCAAAATCACTTCTTCAACTCTCTCATCTTTAAAATTCAAAATTGCTTTTATTGATTCTGGAAATAATGTTTCTATCAAGCTTCTATCTTCCACTAACATTCCCAATACTTTTTCATCACCTAATTTAGAGAGTGCAATTATTACAACTTTTTTTAATTCTAAATTGGAATTGTTTATATACCCTTCTATATAAGGAATAGCTATTTTTTTTCTAGCATCTCCTAATGCAGATATTACGTTTCTTAAAATTCTATTATCATCTTCTTCTTTTATCATTTCAATTAATGCTTCAAAATATTCTTTATTATCTATATGTTCTAATGTTATTATAGCTAACTTTCTATTCATCCACCATTCATCTCTATTTTTCATTACGTCCACTAACTTATTTATCACTGCTTTATTTGTTTTATTACTTTCTAACGCCAATATAGCCTTTGCTTTTAAATCTCTATCTGCACTATCTAAAACAGAAAATAAAAACTCTATTTTCCCTTTGTCTGATATTTTTGCTATATTTTCTATTATAATTGATTTTAATTTTTTACTTTCTGTAGACTTATATATTTTTTCCAATATTTCTAAAATATTTTTTAACTTTAATTCTCCAATAGATTTAACTATTAATATTAATAGCTCCTCATCTTCTGTTGTTTCTATCTTTTTTCTTAATAATATCTCAGCTTTTTCTTTTGGAATAAGTGTAATAAAATTAAGTAATGTAAGCTCATCTGAATCATTTAAAAAACTTTCAAAACTTTCTGATTCTTTCAAATAATATCTAATTTCAGATTTAATAAAATTATCACCATTAGAATAGATTTTTAATAAAACTTTTACTGACTCTAATGTATTAAATTTTGCAAGAGTCTCAATTACTTCCTTTTTTATATTATTATCTTTTGATTTAAAAAACTTTTCTAGTTCAGGTATTGCATAATAAATATTTAATTCTCTAATTGCAATTAATATCATTTCTAAAATCTCTTTATCTTCTTGCTCAACTAATGGAAAAAAATTCTTTACAAAATTTAAATCCCCTATTTCAGTTAATGATAAAATAGCTTTAGCTCTAATCTTTTCATCTTCCATCTCATTTCTTGCTATTCTAGTTAATTCAGATATAGCTTTTCTTGATTTTAATTTCCCTAAATTCTCAATCATCTCTATTTTTTGTGCTTTTGTTATATTTTTAGACAAATTTTCCAAATATAACATTTCATCATATGCCCCCATATAAAACACCTCCAAATAAAATCTAAAATATGTTTCCCTCTAAGGAACGTTTAAAAAATAATGTTCTCATATTTTGTTATAAAAACGCTTAAAGAATGTTTAAAAATAATTTTATATATTTTGTTATAAAAACGCTTGAACCATTGAGTATTTTAAAACAAAATGAAAAGGTTATTTTTAAATCATTCCTAAAACATTGCGTATTCTAAAGCAAAATGGGAATGTTATTTTTAAGCCGTTCCTAAGATATAATTTCCCCATCAAAAAAGTCCACAATACCTTTTACCACATCTTCTTTATTTTCCTTTTTTTTTCTATTTTCATTTATATCAAATTTCACTTTAATCCCTTTTCCATATAACTCTTCAAGAATATCTACTAAAATTCTATAATTCTCATTTTTTTCCATTGAAATTTTATGATAACTATTTTCTTCTGGAAATGTTATATAAACTATATTTTTAACTACTTTTGTCGGCTTTGCCATATTTAAAAAAGCTACTAATGATATTTTCCTGTTTTTACATTTATTTAATATATTCTTCCAGCCTGATTTTATAACATTAATATCTAAATTTAAATTAATTTCAGAACTTTCTTCTATAAATTCACTGTTATTATTTTTTTCTATATTATTTGGAGCAACTTCAACTATACGCTCTACCACTTTTTCTATTATTTTGGGTTTAGATTCTTCTTCTAATGCTTTGTATAAAATTAAATATCCTAATAATCGCTTATCTTCTTCATATCTAAATTTCGAAGTTATATCAAAAATACTTTCTATTAATTTTACAGCTCTTGTTAATTCTATTTTCCCATTTTTATTTAATAATTTTTCTTGTAAATAATATGCAAAATCTTTAAAAATCTTTTCACAATCAATACCCTTTTCCCAAATATTATTTAAAAAATTTACACCTTTTTCTAAATCTTTATCTGCAAAAATAGATTCTAACTCACTTAATAATTCCTGTGGTATTACTCCTAAAGCTTTTTCTGTTTTTTCTTTTGTTATCTCTTCACCGTAACATGATGATAATACTTTTTCAAAAATAGAAATAGAATCCCTTACGCTGCCTTCAGATTTATTGTATATCAACTTTAAACTCTCATCATCAATAACTATTCCTTCTTGAACAGCTATATATTTTAATCTTTCTGAAATATTATTAAAATTAACAGGTCTAAAATCATATCTTTGACACCTTGATATAATTGTGTCTAATACTTTATCAGGCTCTGTTGTTGCTAAAATAAAAACTACATGACTTGGTGGTTCTTCTAATGTTTTTAATAATGCATTAAAAGCTTCTTTTGTCAACATATGTACTTCATCTATAATATATACTTTTTTTCTTCCTTCAGTTGGTTGATAGTTTATTTTATCTTTTAATGCTCTAATCTCGTCTATTCCTCTATTTGAAGCAGCATCTATCTCTATCAAATCCATAAAACTTCCATTATCTATCCCTAAACAATTTTCACACTTATTACAAGGATTATCAGTTATCCCGTTTTCTTTACAATTTAATCCTTTTGCAATTAATCTTGCCAAAGTTGTTTTACCTGTTCCTCTAGGACCAGTAAATAGATAAGCATGTGAAATCCTATTCTCTTTCAAACTATTTCTAATTGTTCGAACAATCACGTCTTCACCATATACTTCTTCAAATTTTTTTGGCCTGTATTTTCTATACAGTGTCAAATACATAATTTACCTCCTACTCTAATCCATACGCATTCATCTTTGACCTAAGTGTATTTCTAGTTATTCCTAAAAGCTCTGCTGTATCAACTTTTTTTCCATTTGTACTTTCTAGCAGTTGTCTTATAAGTTCTCTTTCTACCCTCGATATTATACTATTATAATAATTTTTTTCTTTATTTTGACTTAATATAGATAATTCTCCCTCTATCCAATCTGCTAAAATCCAATCTTGAATATCTCCATGTCTTTTAGAAATTTTAGCTCCTGTTACATCTCCTGGTAAATCCTCTGGAAGTATACTATCTCCTCTACAGACTGCCATACCGCTTTTTATAGAATTTTTTAATTCTCTAATATTTCCTGGCCAATCATAACTCATTATTTTTTTCATTGCTAGTTTTGATACACCTTTTATATTTTTATTTAATTCTCCATTAAAAACTTTTACAAAATGTTCTATTAATATAGGAATATCATCTTTTCTTTCTCTTAATGGTGGCAATTCTATTTCAACAACTTTTAATCTATGATACAAGTCATCTCTAAATTTTCCATCTGTTATCATATCTTCTAAACTTTTATTTGTAGCTACAACAATTCTAACATCTACACTTATTGTTTCTGTCCCACCTACTCTAACAAATTCATTTTCTTGTAATACTCTCAATAATTTAGCTTGAATATCTAATTCCATATCTCCAACTTCATCTAAAAACAGAGTACCTTCATTAGCCAATTCAAATTTTCCTATTTTTCTTGCTATAGCTCCAGTAAACGCACCTTTTTCATATCCAAAAAATTCACTTTCCATTAATGTAGAAGGTATTGCTGTACAATTAACAGCAACAAATTTATCATCTTTTCTATCACTAAATTCATGAATAGCTTTTGCAATTAATTCTTTTCCTGTTCCACTTTCTCCTGTTATTAATACAGAAACATTGCTTGAAGCAACTTTTCCTATCAATTTAAATATCTCAATCATTCTCTTGGTAGTTCCTATTATCTCATCCTCTTCCCCAAAGAAAATTCTTGGAGTAAATTTTTCAGCTTTTATCTTTTGGTCTTTCAAAGCTTTTTCTGAAACTGTTAAAATTTCTACCCCTTCTAAAGGTTTTAATATATAATCATACGCTCCATTTTTTATAACACCTGCTATCATTTGAAGTGTACTATTTTCTCCTATAACTAGCACTACAATCTTTTTATCAATTGATGATATCTCTTTTACCAAAATCATCAACTCATCATATTCAAATTTGTCAGAATCTATAACAACAATATTATATTTCTTTTTTTTAAACTCTTTATTTACTAAAAGGCCTCCATCTTCATAATCGATACTATCTCCATTTTCTATAAACAATCTAGTTAATATATCTCTCTCTTTATCTTCTATTTCTATTCCCAAAACCTTCATATATGTCACCTACCTTTAATTAGTCTAAAATTTATTGTTACTATGACACTTCCCGAAAGCTTAACTCCTTTATCTTGAATTATAAGCCTCCAATTTTTACCTGCATCTACTGCTGATTTATCTAAAATGGTATAAGAACTTTTTTTCTTTATTCTTATCTCTTTTACTCTTCCTTCTGCACTTACATTTAAAATTAATGTTACTTTTCCTTCCCAACCATTCTTTTCTGCAACTAATGGATATTTTGGCTTTACATATTTCAAAATTTCAGCTTTTCCAACTCCATCTACTACTTCATCAATCGTTATCCCTTGAGGAATTTCTGTTGATGATAATCCCCCTTCTTGAATTTCTCCTTTTACAGGAATAACTTCATTTTCTGTTATAATTGATTCATCTTTTATCTTTGGGGTAAATTCTTCTATTTTGCTATTTTGTATATCCAAATTAGGTTCTAATATTTTTAATTCTTCTTTCTTTTCAGCTTTTATATTTTCTATTTTAGATATATGCTCTATAGAAGGATTCTTTGTAGTTTTATTAATTGGAATATCTATTATTTTCCCTAAATTTCTATTTTTTTTAACTGGAACATCTATTTTTTCTATTAAATTTTTATAATCTATCTTTTTAAATTCTACAACTTTAGGTTTTGTTATTTTCTTTTTTAATTTTTTCCCTTGTTTTTTTACTTTAATTTTTTTTCTAACTTTTGCTTTTTTTGTTTTCACAGCTTTTGTCTTTGTAGAATAAAGCTTTACAAAATTTGCTTTAATCTTTTTTCTTTCTACTATTTTTTCTTCATAGTTTGTTTTAAAATTTATTGGAATCAAAAATAATAAATTATGAATTAGTATTGATATAACTATTGCAAATATAAATATCTTGTTGTCATTTTTCTCCATTTCATCACCTACTCTTTTTCGTCAGTAGCAATATCTAATTCCAAAGCTCCTGCATCTTTAGCTTTGCTCATAATCTCTACAATTATACCATAACTCAAAGATTTATCTGCTTTTATTATAACGTTATACTTTTTAAGCTCTTTTAACTTGTCCGATAATTTGTTTTCAAAATTTTCATTTGATACTTTTTTTCTATTAATATATATATTTTTTTGTTTTGTTATAGATACAATTACTTCTCTTTCTTGTGGCAACTCTTTAACTGCTGATTCTGGCAATGTTATATTTATTCCTGTATTTATGTCAGTAAATGTAGTACTTACCATAAAAAATATTAAAAGTAAAAAAACTACATCTATTAGTGGTGTTAATTCCAAAAACATATCTTTATTTTCTCTTCTATATTTTGGTCTAAATTTCATATCTCCCACCTACCCTAATATATTTAAAAATTCTACAGCAGTTTTTTCCATTTCATTTGTCAAACTATCAATCTTCTTATTAAAGTAATTATACATTATAAGTGCTGGAATTGCAACTGTAAGTCCTGCAGCAGTTGTAATTAAAGCTTGGGATATTCCCCCAGCTAACATTTCCGGTTTTCCTATCCCTTGATTCGATATTACATTAAATGCTTTTATCATTCCTGTTACAGTTCCTAATAGTCCTACCAATGGAGTTACATTTGCTGCCATTCCTAATATCCACATATATCTTTCCAAAAATGGAATTCTTTCTAATATTGTTTCTCTTATCTCTTCTTCTAATACATCTCTATTACTATCAGAATTCTCTAATATTGTTTCTAAAATTCTTGCAACTGAATTATTATATCCTCTACAATAATTTATTGCCCCATCTATATCTTTTCTCTCTAAATAATTCTTTATATTTTCTTTTAATTCCTCATAATTTGCTCTCTCAACAACTATAAAATAATATAGTCTCTCTATTATTACTGTTAATCCTGCTATTGATAATAATAATATTCCGTACATTAATGGTCCGCCTTGTGCAAAAAGTTCTCTCATCTATACCCCTCCTATTTTTTTATTCCTTAAATGATTTTATAAAAAGCAATTAATTGTTTATTTAAATCTTAATAATTCATTTTAAATTCTAACATTATCTTTCTTGAATCCACTGGATAATTTGATTTTTTATTTTCACTATAGTTAAATAAATTTAATATATTCAAACTTATATCCATACTTTCACTAAATCTATAAACATTATATAAATTCAGTGTTTTATATAATCCTATATAACTTTTTTCATCTTCTTTCCCATACATTTTACTATAAAATTTACCTTCTAATCTAGATTTTAAATTATTTTTTTCATAAACTACATTTAATACTACTCTATTACTTGGATTAAAACTAATATTTTCTAAATTACTATATGTATATGAAACATCTCCTCTTAAATAGTTATTATATTTATAATTACTATTTAAAGTTAAATTCCACCAATTTAAATTCTTTTTAGAATTAATAACAGATATTGGTATTTCATTTGCAATCTTACTGTCTTCTTCTGCGTATATGATTTTATTTTTTACAAAATTATATATAATTCCCGCTTCTACATTTAATTTTTCATTTCCATATTTACTTCCAAACCCTGTTTTAAATATATCTTCATTTTCCAAAGAACTATATGGTAAAACATCATTCCCAAATTCAAACCCAGATAATATATCTTTATTAACTTCTCTCAAACTATTTTTCATAATATTAAAATTAACACTAAATATATCACTTAAACTTTTATCTCCACTTACTTTTAATTTATAATTTTGCTCTCCTACACCGTCTACATTTGCTACTTCTAATGCAACCCCTAAATCCAAGTTTATATCACCATATTTTTTTAATTTTAATTTATCGTTTCCTTTTACTCTTATAGAATTCAAATTAAAATCATCTAATCCATCTGAAAAATATTCCAAATTAAATTCCATAAAATCCTCTTTTAATAGTTTTATATATTTTCCATAAACATTATAATATCTATTATTATATTCTCTTATTGGAGCAGTTACTGATTTTGTTTGATTAAAAAAAGCATCTAATCCTATATTTAGATTTTCAGATTTTTTTATTATTACATCTGAATTAAAATTTATTTCAGACTTCTTTTCTTCTTTAAATGTATCAACTTTAGCTGTTGCATTGTCTTTTCCTGGAAAATTTTGGTTTATTATTATATGAGATAAAGCTAAATTCATATTTTTATGCCAAAGTTTTACAAAATAATTATCTGTACTTTCATTATCATTTCTTCTATCTTCACCTTTTATTTCTCTACCTAAATGCAAAAAATATGTTAAATCTTTTTCTTTATCATCGTTAGTATAATCTATTATGTACTTAAATGCATCAATTCCTTTATATCCGCCTAGTCCAAATGTTATATAGTTATCATAATTTTTAGATTTTTTATCTTCTGATTTCATTATAACTTTTGGTGTGTTATACACATATATATTATATTTTAATTCACTTTCACTTACATCATTTTTAATTTTTATATTCTTTATATTCAAACTTTTTAAAAATTTAAGTTTTTCATCTTTTAACTTAATTTGTAACTTTTCATCTTTTATTTTTATTTTATTACTTTTCAAATCTAACTCTTCTTTATAATCTCTTTTATCTTTTCCAACTACATCTTTTTCTCCTAAATTATAATTTTCCTCTGAAAAAACTAAATTTATTAATAGAAAAAAACCTATTATACTAATTAATAACTTTCTCACTTATTTGCACCTCCTGTTTCAAAAAATTTTTTATATTCATTTTTCTTTTGTGGCATATTTTTAATTAACTCATCATAATATTTTTTAGCTTTCTTTAAATCTTTATTTTTCAAACTATTTATTAATAATCTTTCTACAACCACATTTATATACTTTGAATTTTTATAATTATCATAAAATTCTTGATAAAATTTTAATGCTCTATCTAAATTTCCAGATTTTTCATAATTTTCTGCAGTTTTCAACGTAGCTATATCCTGCAAACTACTATTAGAATATACTAATTTTATCCTTAAGAAAGCTGTTATTGCAGCTTTATAATTTCCTTCCTCTTCAAAAGAAATTCCTATTTTGAATATGCTTTTATCTTTATATTCACTTATTCTATAATCTAAAACTTTGTTAAAATATACCCTTGCAACATTATATTGTTTATTATTCAAATAAAAACTTCCCATATAGAAAAATCCTTTATCTGCATTTTTAACATCCTTTGTTACCTTTTGGTATTCTTTTAAGGCTTTTTCTTTATTCCCTTGCTTTTCATATATTACCCCTAGCCATATACTTTTAAAGCTACTATCTTTTAATTTTTCCAACCATTTTAAAGCTTTTTCATATTCACCATTTTTATAGTAACTTCTTACTAATATATCAATTAAATTTATTTTCACTTCTTCTTTATTTGTCACATTTAATAATTTAGAAAATTCAGCTTCAGCCCCTGAAACATCTCCATTTTCTATATAAATATTCCCTATATAAAAAAGTACATCTTCTAAATAAGCTTTATCTTTACTATATTTTTTTATAAATAATTTTCCATAACTTAATGCCTCTTTATATCTTTTATCTGAATACATCAATGAAGTCAACCAATATAAGCTTTCTTTACTATATTTAGAATTAGGATAATTTAAAACTATATATTCATAATTTTTTTCTGCTAACTGATAATTTTCACTGTTATAATAAATCTCAGCTAACATAAAAAAAGCAAATGGCTTTTCATCTTTATATCCTTTTAGTTTTTCATAAATTTCAATTGCTTTACTATAATCCTTTAATTTAAAATATGAACTTCCCTTTTTCTTTATTATATAAACTTCATTATCATTATATTTTTTAGTATACATATCACAATATTTTATTGACTCTTCAAATTTGTTTTCATTAAATAAAACTTCTATTAATTTTAAATATGCTCTTTTAGTATATTTATTATCTTTCAAAATTAGTTTTTTAAGTTCTATTGCAGCAGGCTTATAATTATGTAGCGCCATAAAAGTAACTGCATTAAGCCAAGATTTTTTATTTTCATTTTTTATATCTTTAATATAAATTAAAGCTTGCTCATATTTCCTTTCATCAAATAAAACAGTAATTAAATTATTAATTATAATTTCATTTTTTTCTTTTTTCAAAAATTCTTTATATAAAATTTCTGCCTTTTTATTTTCACTTTGTTCTGCATATAAATTTCCCATTAAAGAATATATATCCAATTTTTTTGTAATATCTTTATCATAATTCTTTTTATAATCTTCAAAAAGAGTTTCCATTTCTTCAACGTCTTCTTGTATATATGCTATTGTTATTAATCTATATATTGCATTTGGTGTATTTAATTTTGCATAATATTGCTTTGCCATTTCATAATTTTTTAAATTATATGCAGCTTCTGCAATCATATTAAATATATCTTTTTTATAATCTTTGTTTATTTTATACTCTTCTTTTTTTATCTCTTTTTCTAAATTTAATATTTCTTTATATTCTTTTTTATTATAATAAATATAAATAGAATAATAATAGTATTCATTGTTATATTTTGTGTTTTTTAATATATTTATATTTATCAAAGCATTATCATAATCTTTTAATTTCAAATAAGATAATATTAATTTATATCCCGCACCTATATCTTTATATTTTTGAAATATTTTATTATAATATTTTGCAGATTCTTTATATTTTTTAGAATTATAATACATTTCACTTAATAAAATTAATCCATCTTTTTCTAATTTTGTATTTTCAAGCTTTTTTGCATAAATTAAAATTTCTGTGTCTTTATCTAATGCATAACTTAATTTTTCTAATGAGTATATAGACTGCACATAATATTCTGAATTTCTAAATTCTAATTCAATATTTTTGTAATATTTAATTGCTGATTCATAATCTTTTAACTTTTCATTTGCTAATCCTAAGAAGAAATATGCTTTAGCTAAATTATCATCTTTAATTCTAACTTCTGAAATATATTCTTCCAGCACTGCTGCTGTTTTTATATATTCTTTTTCTCCGAAATAAGTTAATCCTAAATTTAGCAAAGAATTATTGTAATATTTATCACTATATTTAATTGCCCTAGAATAATAAGTTTCTGCTTCTTTTAATGACCCTAATGAATACATAAAGTTCCCCATTAAAAACATAGATTTTGACTTCAATTTAGAATCGTTATGTATTTTTTCATAATAAAATGTTGCTAGTTCTTTATTATCCCATTTTATGTAAATATTCATCAAATAATAATATGCTTCTTCTTTATAATTTGTATTTAATAACTGTAAGAATATCTCTTCAGATTTCTTATAATCTCCAACGATATAATAATTATATCCCAATAAATTTAATGCTGAATCATAAAGCTTTGAATTAGAATATCTATTTACAAATTTATTCAATTCTAAAATTGCTTCTTTATTCATTTTATTTTGATATAATTTATATATATAATCCATATCATCTATATCGTTAGCAAATGTGGTAAGAGAAGTCCCTAATAATAATGCAATTACCATTTTTTTCATAATTTATCATCCCCTTGACACTTTTTTTAATACCTCTTCTATCTCATTTACATTTACATTAGTGTTATAACACGGTCCATTAATTCTTTCATTAAATATCCCATAGACATTTAATGGAAAACTATCATATATTCCTGTAATTAAATCCCTTTCACAAGCAACAGCAATTATAAATTTAGGCCTTGTTTTTTTTATAAATAATCTAGCTAATGTTCCACCAGTTGCGACTTTTACTTTAATATCATATTTTTCTTTTAATTTTACAATTTCTCCAATTTTACATTTCCCACACTTTTTACAATTTGATATATCTGATGTTATTTTAAATAAACAATTATCATCTTGTAAACAATGAGGTAACAATATCGCAATTTTTTCTGTAGGTATCTTTTTTTTCTTTAGTCTATTTATGGCAAATTTATTATTAAATTTCATAAATTTCTTTGCTAACAAACTATTATTATAATCATCATCTTTTATTTTTCTAAATATTAAAATTAAAAAAATCCATAATGTCGAAACAATTCTATAATAAATCAACTTCAAATAATCACCCACTTTTCTATAAGAGTCTCATTAATTTAGCTACAATCATATTTATAGCCACTTTATTTTCCCCACCTCTTGGAATTATTACATCTGCATATCTCTTAGTTGGTTCCACAAATTCTAAATACATTGGTTTTACCGTGCCTAAATATTGTTTTTTTACACTTTCAAAGGTTCTTCCTCTTTCATTTATATCTCTTTCAATTCTTCTTAACAATCTAACATCATCATCTGTATCTACAAATATTTTCATGTCAAATAAATCTCTTAATTCTTTTTGGGCAAAAACTAATATTCCTTCTACAATAATAATTTTTGCTGGATATAATTTTTTTATATCCTCACTTCGTATATGTTTTTTAAAATCATAAATTGGCATATTCACCTCTTTACCATCTTTAAGAGCATTTAAATGTTCTATTAACAATTCAAAATCTATAGAATTAGGATGATCAAAATTATTTTCTAATCTTTTCTCAAATGGTACACTTTTCAAATCTTTATAATACAAATCCTGTTCTATTAATTCCGCTTCCCCACGATTAAATACTTCTAATATATTTCGTGCAACTGTTGTTTTTCCTGAACCTGTTCCGCCTGCGACCCCAATTAAAATAGTTTTTGACATAAATCCTCCTCACACACTTTTCTACATTAAGTATATCACAAAGAATTAAAAAATTCAATTTTAAATCATAATACTTAATAAAAAAATGGCGTAGCTTATTTTCTGAATAAAATTTATACTTTCCTAACAAAAAATAAAAAGAGAATTTTTCTTTAATAAGAAAAATTCCCTTTTTATTTTTTTATTTTCTCTTTCTCTCTTTAGCTCTTTCTATAATTGAACGTCTTCCTCTTTTATTTCTTTTAAATACTTCAAGTATAATTTCAGCTTCTTCAAATGGAACAGTTATAAATGAAAAGTTTTCAAATACTTTTACTTCTCTAATTTTTCTTGAGCTAACTTTTGCATTTTCTATAATATAATCAACAAGTGATTTTAAAGTCATATTATCTTTTTTTCCTAATGCTACAAATAATCTTACTTTTCCAGATGTATCGATTTTAGCTTCTCTTATCTCTTTATAATTATTATCTTCTAATTCTTCGCTAAATGATAATTTTAAAATTGAAGCTATCACTGCTAATGGATCCTTTTCTCCCATGATTTCTTTTGCAAACTCTATCTCTTTATCTCCTATTTTATCATTTTCTAATATATCTAAAATATCTGATTTTATTCTCTCTTTTTTTATTTGTAAAATATCTGACACTTTCGGTAATTTACTCTTCTTTATCTTTGTATTTGCTACTTTTTGAATAAATAAAAGTTTTCTGTATTCACTTGGAGTTACAAATGTTATTGCTGTTCCTTCTTTTCCTGCTCTTCCAGTTCTTCCTATTCTATGT
The DNA here is from genome assembly GCF_030295325.1 of Haliovirga abyssi. Lineage (GTDB taxonomy): Bacteria > Fusobacteriota > Fusobacteriia > Fusobacteriales > Haliovirgaceae > Haliovirga > Haliovirga abyssi. The sequence continues at coordinate 1,781,679 of NZ_AP027059.1, forward strand.
ATATAAGATTCTGGATCTTGTGGCAATGCATAGTTAATTACATGAGACAAATTATTAACATCTAATCCTCTTGCTGCTACATCAGTTGCTACAAGTATCATTGTTTTTTTCTTTTTAAACTTATTCAAAGTTCTTTCTCTTTGAGCTTGTGATACATCTCCATGTAATCCTTCTGCATAATATCCTCTATCAGATAATTTGCTAGCTACTCTATCTACATCTAATTTTGTTCTACAAAATACTACTCCATAAAATTCTCTTTCTACATCTATTATTCTACATAAAGCATCAAATTTATCTCTTTCGTTTAATTCAAAATATATTTGTTCTGTTAAACTTGTAGTTAAATCTTGTTTTTTTACAGCTATTACTTCATATTTATTCATATATTTTTTAGCTATATTTAAAATTTCTCTTGGCATTGTTGCTGAAAAAAGTAACACTTTTTTTTCTGCTGGTGCTTTTTCAAACACTAATTTTACATCATCAATAAATCCCATATTTAACATTTCATCAGCTTCATCAAGTATGAAATATTTTATATTTTCTAATTTTAAAGTTTTTCTATTTATATGATCTATAACTCTACCAGGAGTTCCTACTACTATATCTACTCCTCTTCTTAATTTAGATATTTGTCCTTCAATTGATTGCCCACCATATATTGGTGCTACTACTAATTTTTTATTTCCTTTTAATGAATTTATCTCTTCTGCTACTTGTATTGCTAATTCTCTTGTTGGTGCAAGTACTAAAGCTTGAACTGATTTTGATTTTTCTTCAAGTCTATCTATTAAAGGCAAACCAAATGCTGCTGTTTTTCCAGTTCCTGTTTGTGCTTGCCCTATTATATCTATTTCTCCTTTTAATAATAAAGGAATAGTTTTTTCTTGTATTGGTGTTGGTTCTTCAAAACCTTTCTTTTTTAATGCCTTTAATATATTTTCTGATAATCCTAATTCTTTAAACTTTGTTAATTCCATATTTTTTATAACTCCTTCTTTTTTTATAATTTTTCTAATACTCTTTTTAATATCTCTTCTTTATCTAAGCTGGTTTTAAATCCCGCCGCCTTCACATGTCCGCCACCATCAAAAATAGCTGCAAGCTTATTTACATCTTTTCCTTTTGATCTAAAGCTTCCTTTTATTTTTCCATCTTCCTCTTCTTTTAAAAATAATGCTATTTCACATTTTTCAAAACTTCTTAAAGATTCGACAATTCCTTCTGTATCTTCAGATTTAGCATTATACTCTTTTAAAACTTTATTTGAAAGATAGAAAAAACTTAATTTTTCTTTTTCAAAATATTCCATATTATTTAGAGCAAGTCCAAGAATTTTTAATCTTGCTTCACTTTTGTTGGCATACAAATTTTCTGTTACTTTTTCGTTATCAACTCCTATCGCCTTTAATTTTGCCGCAATATTAAAGGTATCTACCGAAACATTATTATAACTAAAATTTCCAGTATCATTTATTATGCCACAATAAATTGCTTCTCCCATATCTTTATCAATAGCTATTTCTAATTTTGTTATTAAATTAAAAATAATTTCCGCTACTGAAGAAGCTTTAGCATCTAAATAATTTAACTCACCAAACATTTCGTTACTTGTATGATGATCTATATTAATTACAATTGAATTTTCGTTTATATATTTAACTACTGTTCCAATTCTTTCTTTATTTGCCACATCTACTACCACTATACAATCAAAATCATATTTTAATTCTACATTTTCAACCTTTTCTATTAGCACTGAATGTGGTAAAAATCTCAAAAAAGAGGGAACATCATCTTGTATAATAAAGCGTACCATTTTATCTTCATTAGAATTAATTTTGTTCAAAGCAAGGGCTAATGCTAATCCTGCTCCTATTCCGTCTCCATCAGGATTTACGTGTGTTGTAATTAATATCCTTTTTGATTCTTTTAGTTTTTTAATTATGCTTTCCATATTTTCCTCCTAATCAAAGAATGTTATTTTCAAGGCATTCCTAAACTGAAAATATTTTGATACCTTTTTTTTCTAAAAAGTCCGCAGCAACTCCATTTCCATTGATAAGTCTGCCAGTAAAACTACCATCATAAATCTTACCAAATCCACAAGAAGGACTTTTAGCTTTTAGCATAGCATATTTAGCATTTGTTACTTTCGCTATTTTGCCAGCTTCTTTTGCCCCGTTATAAAACTCCAGAGAAACATCTTCTCCTTTCTTATTTACAACTTTTTCTCCAAATCTTTCAGCAGGAACTCTCGGTGTAGACAATCCGCCTAACTGTTCAGGGCATATGGAAACGATACAAAACTTTTTTAAAAACTCTTTTAAAAATTTTCTGCTATTATTTCCACCATTATATTTACAATTTATCCCAAGCAAGCAGCTACTAACTAATATTTTATCAAAATTTTTATAAATTTCAACTCTTCCACTAGCTTTAGAATAATATTTTAAAATATTTTTATTATAATATATATCTTTTAATGGATGCAATACAAAATTTCTTTTTTTATATTCTTTATGTGGTATTTGTAAATCAGTTCTATCTACTTTTATATTCTCATAAAAAATTATATCTATATCTATTGTACGTGGTCCCCATTTTATTTCTCTTTTTCTTTTTAACTTTAATTCTATTTTTCCAATTTCATCTAATAATTCATATGGTAATAATTTTGTCTTTAACCAAATTCCAACATTTATAAAGTAATCTTGTTCTAAATATCCATATGGTTCTGTCTTATACAATTTAGATATTCTAACTACAAAACTATCATTTAAATTATTTAATTCAAATATTGCATTTAATATATTAAAAAATTTATCTCCTATATTACTTCCAATACTCAAATACACATTTCTATTTTTTTTCATCTCTTCTATTTCTCCATAAAATCAAATTATAATCTTTATTTCTCACTAATCCTATCTCATCTATATATCTCAACCGCCACATAATCAAGCTGTCCAGGTATTGGAACTTCTGGTTTTTTCACAGTTACCCTTACATTTTTAACTTTATCATATTTCAAAATTTCTTTTGCAATATCCCCAGCAAATTTTTCTATTAAATCATATTTTTGATTCCTATTTATAAATTCTACTTTTTCATAAATTTTGGCATAATTAACAGTATCATTCAAATTATCACTCATTGAAGCTTTTTCCAAATCTAAATATATCTCCAAATCCACAAAAAATTTCTGTCCAATTCTCTTTTCTTCCTCTAACACTCCATGATAACCATATAATCTCATGTTCTTAATAATTATCTTATCCATATTTTTTCTCCATTATTAATTATCATATTCTTCACGAATTAAAATCCGTTTTTATCTGTGTTTATCCTGTGGTTAAAATATCTTTTTCTTTTGTTTTCATTATTTATTTTCAATTACTTTTTCTCCTATTGGCGAAAACCCTTCTCCTAAAACTTCATGTGCATCTGTAATTATTATAAATGCTTTTTCATCAATATTTTTAATTTTTTCTCTCAAAATATATATCTCTTTGTTTTTTACTACAGTCATTATAACATTTTTGTTCTTATCTGTATATAGCCCTTTTGAATAAAATACTGTTCCACCTCTATTTATATCACTTACTATCATATTTCTTATTAAATCATACTCATCACTTATTATGTATGCTACTTTTGAATAATTAGCTCCATCTAACACAACATTTATCATTCTACCTGTTGTATACAACGTAATTATAGCATACAAAGCAGGTTCCATTCCGAAAACAATTCCTGCTGAAGCCAATACTATAAAATCTACTCCTATTAAAGCGTTTCCTGTTTGAATTTTAAATTTTTCATGTAATATTTGTGCTATAATATCAGTACCACCTGTACTTCCACCAATTTTCATTATTAGACCTATTCCTATCCCTGTAGTTATTCCTCCATACAAAGAAGATAACAATATATTATCTGTCACTCCATTTAATGTAAAAATATAACTAAATGTATCTGTATAAACTGACAACATTATAGTTCCATACAAAGTTTTAAATCCATATCCTTTTCCAAAAAATTTTAATCCTGCTAAAAAAAGAGGAATATTTAAAACTAACATTACCATTCCAACAGGTAAATGAAATAGATAATATATTATTGTTGCTATCCCTGATACTCCTCCTGCTGCTATTTTGGAAGGTATCAAAAACCAAACAAACCCTAATGAAGCCAATATTAAAGCAAAATTCATGATAATAAAATCTTTTATAAATCTTTTTTTATCTCTTGTCACTAAATTCCTCCTAGTTATCCATGATGTTTTTTAAATTACCAACTATTTCATCTGTCTTTTCTTCTATTTTTTTTAAATTTTTATAATTATGTAAATAATCTGCCGAAGAGTCATATCCAACCTTCTTAGCTCTTACATTCATTGTAGCTATCTCTACCATTGATGCTGCATTTCTTCCTGAAGATATATATAATTCTATTTTAGGAATATCTGTTTCTAAAATTTTTAATGTTTCTTCATTATAATCAGCTTGTGATATATATGCATTACTCTTTAATTCTTTTAACTCTATAATCATATCTATCTGTTTTTTATCTCTAACAGAGCCTAATCCATATAAAGTTTTTATATCAATAATTCCCAATCCTCTTATCTCCATAAAATATGGTATTTTATCCGCTGATCCTACTAATCTACCATCTGGATATTTTACAACCTTTACTGCATCATCAGCTATTAATCTGTGCCCTCTATGTATTAATTCTAGTGCCGTTTCACTTTTTCCTATCCCACTTTTTCCAACTAATAGTACTCCAAATCCAAAAACTTCTACAAGTACTCCATGCATTGTTAATGTTGGCGCAAAAAACTTTTCTAATAACTCTGTAATTTTTTCATGACTTTCAGAAATATTCTTTTCTGTTAATAATAAAATTTTATTATATCTTTTTATTGCATCACTAAAATATTCAGGAACCGTTTTTACTCCACTTATAACTATACATGGGAAATCATATGATAAATATTTAGAAAAGTATTCTTCTCTTTTTTCTTGTGCCATTCTATCTACATATTTTAATTCTGCTCCACTTAAGATTTGAATTCTATTTTTTCCAGTTTCTTCTAAAACATCAAAAAAACCTGTAAATTCTAATGCTGGCCTATGTAAATATTTTTTATATATCTTTTTATTTTCTAATAAGGATTCTCCATTTAGAACTTTTAATCCAATTTTATCTTTTAAATATTTAACAGTCATAAAATTTAACATTTTATCATCTCCATCATTTTTTCTTCTACTATTGTCTTTTATCAATTTATTTGTTTCTTCCATAAAATATATAGCAGAATGTTTACCAGTTTTTTTTAATCTTTCATTTATAGCTGCTGTTTCAACTATAATAGACAAGTTTCTCCCTTGCCTAACTGGAATTGTCAATTTTGGAACCTTTATACCTAATAAATACTGTGTCTCTTCTCCTAATCCTAATCTATCATAATATTTACCTTCTTGCCAATTTTCTAATTTTACAATTAAATCTATCTCTTTCGATTTTCTAGTTGCTCCTATTCCAAAATAATCTATAATATTTATCTCATTATTTTTAGTTAACCTAAAAAAATATTTTATATTACTTTCATCCGCTTCAGATAAAAATCCATTTTCTCCTATTATTGTATCATTTGAAATCTTTTTTACAACTAATAATTGGTCAGTTATAAACCTATGTCCTTTTCCCAATAATTCAATAGTTGTCCCTAATTTAGCAGCTTCTTCCCCATAAATTAAAATTCCTGTCCCAAACACTTCTAAAAATATAAATTTATTTAATATAATTTCAGGTGCCAACTCTTTTTCCAAATAATTTTTCAATTTTTTTATTATAGCTTCTAAAGATTTTTCAGTTTTTAAAATAGGTTTTGACGATATTTTTGCTATATCTAAAAAATCATTTTCCACTTTTATATTATCACCAACTATAACACAAGGAAACTCCCCGTTCATGTAATGGACTAAATTATATTTTCTTATCTCTTCATCTAAAGAATATAGATACCTCATCTCATCTTTTCCAAGTAAATGGATACATTTTTCACTTTCCGTCTCCATAACTGTTATATCTCCAGTTAATTCAATCCCTGGCTTATATAATTCTGACAATACTATTTCAGAATTCAATAGTTTTTCTCCTGTTAATACCTCTAAATCCAATTCATTTGCTAATTGTTCTAGGCTTACTACTTTTTCCATCTATTTTCATCTCCCTTATAAAAGGTCCTTGAAATCCTTTTTTATTTATTTCTTTTAAAATATTTTTTGCCTCTAACTTAGAGTTAATATTTTCTACAACAACTTTATAATACTTTTTATTATTTATCATTATACTTTTCAAAGAGGGATTAAATTCTTTCAAATCTTTTATATCCGTATTAGCTATATCTAATACGCTATATATTCCAATTTGTATGTAATATTTTTTTACCTTTTTATCGTTTTTGAAATTACTTTTTTCTATAACTCTTATTTTTTGCTTATCATCTTTTAAATTATAAAATTTATCATTTCTTATCTTTATTCCACTTATAAATTTTTCCATAAATTGATTTCTATTTTTAATTAAATTTGTATATCTCATATTAAAATCAACAAAAATTTGTATTAAAAAATAGATTATTAATAAAAATAAAATGAAATTTCTATATTGTTTAATTTTCCTATTTTTATTATTTTTCAATTAAATTCGCCCCTTTTTCACTTCTCCTATAAGATATAGTGAACCTGCAATAATAATTGCTTTTTTATCAAAATTCTCTTTTGCTACTTTTATTGCTTCGTTTATATCATCTATTTTTAAACTATTATCAAATTTCCCACTTCCAAGCTTATACATCTCTTCTTCTGATAATCCTCTGTCAACTGTCTTTAAAGATACAAAAATTGCTGTATCTGCAAATTTAGAAAATATATCTAATATCTCATTAACATCTTTATCTTTTAATATAGAGGTTATTACTAATATCTCTTCTCTTTTAAATTTTTTCAAAAGAGAGCGTTTTAATCCTAATGCTGCTGCTATATTGTGTGCTCCATCTAAAATTAGATATGGATTTTTTTCTATCACTTCAAATCTACCTGGCCATTTTACATTTTTTAGACCTTTTTTTATATCTTTTTTAGAAACCCCAATTTTTTTTAACGTTTCATATGCTAATAAAAAATTTTTACTTTGAAATTCTCCATAGAGTGGAATTTCATATATTTCATTATCTATATCTATTACAGTTGAAAATTTTTCATTATCAAACTCTACTTTATAATTATATTTTCCTATATTAACTCTGTTTACACTCTTTTTTTCTACTTCTTCAATTAACTCTTTGCAGTTTCCATAATAAATTACAGGAACATCTTTTTTTATTATTCCAGCTTTTTCTTTCGCTATTTCTCTTAAATTCTTTCCTAAATAGTTTGTATGATCAACTGTGACATTAGTTATAATTGATACTTCAGGAACAATTACATTTGTAGAATCATATTGTCCCCCCATTCCAGTTTCAATTATTCCCCAATCTATATTTTTTTTATCAAAATACAAAAACATAATAGCTGTTGTGACTTCAAAAAAAGTTGGTTGTATATTTAAACTCTTTATTGCTTTTTTCACTTCTAAAAAACACTCTACTAACTCTTCATCACTTATTTTTTTATTATTCACAGTAATTCTTTCATTAAAATCAACTAAATGAGGTGATGTATATTTACCAACATTATATCCAGATTCTATAAGAATAGTTTCCAGCATAGTTGCAACAGAACCTTTTCCATTTGTTCCTGCAATATGGATTTTTTTATAGTTATTTTCTATATTTCCTAGTTCATTCAATAATTTATCTATATTTTCCAATCCTAATTTTATACCAAATTTAGAATATGAATATAATTCATCTAATAGCTCTTCTTTTTTTAATAAGTTCATATATCTCTCCTGTGATTCCTATAATTAATAAAATCAATGACAAAACTGTAAAAACCACTTTATCATTTAATCCTGAAATAAGAAACCCTGTTAATACAGCTGACAATGCAAATGCTGCATTTGTTGCTGTTTGTAATGTAGCAAAAACTCTTCCTTGCATATTTTTAGGAACTACTGTCTGTAATATAGTTTCTGATAAAATTATAATAAAAGCTCCACCAAATCCAGCTAAAACTCCTATTCCTAATGCCATATATATATTTTCTATAAATGCAAATCCCGCTACAGACAGTCCAACTATTATAAATCCTAATTTAATAAAAACTACTTTTTTCACTCTATTTCCTATAAATCCTAAGAATACAGAGCCTAAAGCAATCCCTATTCCAAGAGATGTTTGAAGGTATCCAAGTCCTTCCACTCCCATTTGTAAAGTTTCATTAGAATATTTCACCAAAAATATATATGCAACTCCACCAGCTGACATAATTCCAACATACCTGAAAAATACAAAACTAGTTAAATCTTTATTTAAAATATATTTTATTCCCTCTTTTAATTCAGCTATAAAATTACTTTTAACATGCTTTGCTCTTTTTTCTACCTTATCTTTTTTTATAATCATTACTAATGAAAAAGATAATAAATATGTTAAAGCATCTATAAAAAATGCAAACAATATTCCAAATCTTCCTATTAAAAATCCTCCAAGTGCTCCACCAATAACTATAACTATTCTATTAGCAGAAGCCGAGAATGAATTTGCATAAACCAAATGCTCTTTAGAAACTATATGAGGCAAAAGTGCTGATTTTGCTGGTATAAAAAACTGTGTTATAAATGATATTAAAAAAGTAATTATATATATAATATTAACAAATCCTTTTTCTTCTACCACACTAATAGACAAAGTCCCTTTTTTATTAGTTTCTACTATTTTATTTTTCTTTTTTCCATACTTCGATTCTTGAAATTTAACCATTCCAATATATTTATTTCCATTTTTTTTCAAATATATTTTTTCATAATCTTCTAATCCTGTTGTAATAACAATTTTAACTTTATCTGAATTTATATTTTTTATAGGAACTCCTGTTATTACTAAGCTTCTATTAATTTTTTTTATCTCTATTTTCATATCATATTTTTCAGTTTTCACCTTATCATTACTTAATAAACTTTTTATTTCTGCTTTTTCTAATTTAAATTTATTATTTTGAATTTGAAATTTATATACTTCATTTTCCATTTTAACAAAATTTAATACATATAAAAGAAATAAAACTATTGTTAATGCTCTTGTAATATCTGATATAAGCATTATTCTTTTACGACTAAATCTATCTACAATCACTCCTGCGAATGGTCCTATTAATAAAATAGGCAACATTAGCCATACCATTAAAATAGATGTTCCTATTCCAGGTGCTATTACAGCTACAAAAGCCAAATTAGCCATCCAATTTATAGCATCACCTAATTGTGATATTATTTGTGAACTTATTAAAATTCCAAAATTTCTATCTTTTTTAAAAACATCAAAAAAGCTTTCTTTTCTCATTGTTTTAGCTCTCCATATTCTCTAACATTGACAATACTATATTTTTAGCATTTTTAGCTGCATCATTCACAAATGTTTTAAAATCAACCTTTGCAGAATGATCTGCTTTATCCGAAATGGCTCTTATTATTACAAAAGGTATATTATAAATATAACAAACTTGTGCAACTGAAGCTCCTTCCATTTCTACACAATCTCCATTAAAATTTTCTCTTAATTTATCTATTTTTTCTGATGAGCTCACAAATTGGTCTCCACTTAATATTCTCCCTATAATAGCTGAATGTTTTTTTATATTTATTTTTGCAGCTTTTTCTGCTATTTCAATTAATTTTTCATCACCTTTGAATATTGAAGTTTTCATTCTAGGTATTTCACCTAATTTTGCTCCAAAAGCAGTAGCATCTACATCATGTTGTATTAAATCTTTTGATATTACAACATCTCCAACTTCCAAATTATTATTAATAGCTCCTGCTACTCCAGTAAATATAATTTTATCTACATTAAATCTTTCTATTAAAATAGTTGTACACATTGCAGAATTAACTTTTCCTATACCACTTTCTACTAGCACAATCTCTTTTCCATTAATTTCACCAACAAAAAAACTCATATTAGCCGCAACTTCTTCTTTTGATAGTTTCATATTTGATTTTAGTTCAATAATTTCTTCATTCATTGCTCCAATTATTCCTATCATATTAATCCCTCCTAAAAAAACATGAGTCCTCTCAGAAAATCTATAGCTCTTGAAATATCTATAATGCTTAGGAACGTTTAAAAAATAATGTTCTCATATTTTGTTATAAAAACGCTTAAAACATTGCGTATTTTAAAGCAAAATGAGAATGTTATTTTTAAGCCATTCCTTAGTATTTTTGCACTATAACTATCTTCAATTTTCCCTTAAATTTCTCCTTCTGTTTTCAGATTTTCTCATCTATAAAAACATATTGCGTAAGTATTTTAATTTCTTACATTCACTCTAATCTCTCCCTGTAAGGGCAATTCATGAATTGCCCCTACAAAAGCCCCTATTCAAAGCATGACTTAAAAAATAAAAGGCGCTACTTAACGCCTTTTATTTTAAGAATACTTTCTACGAATCCTACAAAAAGAGGATGAGCTCTATTTGGTCTTGATTTAAACTCTGGATGAAATTGAGAAGCTACAAACCATGGATGTTCTTCTATTTCTACAATTTCTATTAATCTTCCATCAGGTGATGTACCTGTAAATTTCAACCCTGCTTTAATAAATTCTTCTCTAAATTCATTATTAAATTCATATCTATGTCTATGCCTTTCATAGATAAGGTCTTCATTATAATATTTAGAAGCATTACTCTCTTTTTCTAATTTACAAGGATATAATCCTAATCTCATTGTTCCGCCCATATCTTCCACTTCTCTTTGCTCCGGCAAAAGATCGATTACTGGATATTCTGTTTTCAAATTAAATTCTGTACTATTTGCCCCTTCATAACCTAAAACATTTTTAGCAAATTCTATTACTGCGCATTGCATTCCAAGACATATTCCAAAAAATGGCTTTTTATTTTCTCTTGCGTATTTTATAGCTTCTATTTTTCCATCTATTCCTCTATCTCCAAATCCTCCTGGAACTAATATTCCATCTACATTTTCTAAATCTTTAACATTTAATTCTTCAGCATTTAAATATGTAATATCAACTTCTGTTTCAAATTTAAATCCTGCATGTTCTAATGATTCGTTTATACTTATATAAGCATCTTTTAACTCTACATATTTTCCCACTACAGCTATTTTTATATTATTTTTTGGATTTTTTATTCTATCTACTAAATTTTTCCATTCAGTTAGAGCTGGTTTTTCAGTTCTTAATCCAAACTTTTCTACAACAATATCTGCTAATCCATTTTTTTCCATAATTAAAGGAACTTCATAAATTGATTTTGCATCAGGTGCTTCTATAACAGCTTTTTGTTCAATATCACAAAATAATGATATCTTTCTTCTAACTTCATCTGTTAATGGATGCTCTGTTCTACATACAATTATATTTGGTTGTATTCCTATTCCCATCATCTCTTTTACACTATGTTGAGTAGGCTTAGTTTTTAATTCTCCTGCTGCTTTTATATATGGAATCAAAGTTACATGTAAATATATTACATTTTCTTTTCCAACGTCATTTTTAAATTGTCTTATTGCTTCTAAAAATGGCAAACTTTCAATATCTCCTACTGTTCCACCAATTTCTGTAATTACTATATCGCTATCATTTTGTTTCCCTACTATCTCTATTCTACTTTTAATTTCATTAGTGATGTGTGGAATAACTTGTACAGTAGCTCCTAAATAAGCTCCTTTTCTTTCTTTGTTTAAAACTGACCAGTATATTTTTCCAGTGGTTACATTATTATGTTTACTTAAATTTTGGTCTATAAATCTCTCATAATGACCAATATCCAAATCTGTTTCTGCTCCATCATCTGTCACAAAAACTTCTCCATGTTGGTATGGACTCATTGTACCAGGATCAAGATTTATATAAGGGTCAAATTTTTGGATAGTTACTTTATATCCTCTTTCTTCTAATAATCTCCCTAAAGAAGAACCTGTTATCCCTTTACCTAATGATGAAACAACTCCACCAGTTACAAAAATATACTTTCTTTTTTTCATTTATACTCTCCTTTTATAATAAATTTTTATATTTAAAAAAATAAAAAAAGACGAACTTATCGCCATATACAAAATAAACTTTTTTTAATTATATCACAAAGAAAATTAAATTTCAATTAAAAAATAGGCTGCGCTTCATCTAGTAAAATATAAATGTTTTTCTAAAATTTTGGCTTCTGAAAAATTTTGCCTTGAAAAATCGTATATTTCAAAAAAACGGCATAGCTTATTTTCTAAATAAATTTATACTTTTCTAATAAATAAAAAAAGCACCCATAAAGAGTGCTTTTAAATATTATTAATTTTAAAATTTAATTAAAATTCTACTTTTACTGCTGTTGAGAATGTAGTTTTTGAATCTGTAGCTTTTCCATCTTTATCCTTCAATACTTTTGAACCAGTTTTTGTCATTTCAACACTATTTGAAATAGTTAATCCATTTACAACTACATCAAACCCTGCTCCTATTATACTTCTATCGCTATCTCCATCATAATATAATTTTTCTCCTAATTGTTTAAATGAAACATTTGTATTAGCTGTAACACCTTCTGATAAAGTTCCTAAATCATAAGCTGCCTTAGCGAACAATCCCATACCAGTTTTTTCAGTAACTTTTCCAGTAGTAGAATCTTTAACTTTATTAGTAACATTTAACATTTCTCCTGAAAGTGTTAAACTTCCCATTTTATAACTTCCTCTTGCATCAACTGCTGTTTTTGTAGCTTTTGTATCATTCATTGAGAACTCACCTGTAACAGATAAGTTTTCTACACCTGTATAAGTAGCTCCTGCTTTTAATCCCATTTTATCATCTTTTCCATCATTTGCAAAGTTTACAACCGCTGTTGTAGCTAATCCATCTACTAATGTTGCATTAACTTCTACTCCATGTGCATCTTGTGTATCTTTTGTACCTAATTCATCTCCTACACCAGTTCCTGCTTCAAATGGTTTCAAAGTTATATTTAAATCTTTTGAAGCTGTATATTTCAAATAAGTATCTCCACCTTCATCATCTGCAAATTTTAATCCAATAGTTGTATCTACATTTACTTTTACTGCTGCTTCAATTTTATCGTTTACTTGTTTTGTTAACGTTAATGATGCAACAGAATCATCCTTACTATCTTCATCAGTATTATATTCTGCCGTAACTTTTGTTGTTTCATCAAATTGTTTTGTTAAGTTCAATTTGAAATATTGATCTCCAGTTTGAGATAACATTTGTCCATCTCTTGTTGAATCCATATCAATTGCTGTGAATTCTACCTTTCCATTTACTGATGTTGTTGCTGGGTCTGCAAATACCATTCCTCCTACTAATAACATTCCTGCTAGTAAAACTGCTATTTTTTTCATACTACCTATCACACTCCTTTTTTTATTTTTATGCCTGATACTTTTTATTATCGTTACTTTTTTTAGTAACTTTAATGTTTTATATAATATAATATTATATATACTTTAAAAACTGCTTTGTTCTGTTTTCGGTGAAAGTTTAATCATAATAAGTTCCATTTTTAAACTTAGTTCCTAGAACAATATAATATAATTTGTCATATTTGTCAAGTACTTTTTTGATGAAAAAATAAGAATATATTAATATATTCTTATTTTTATTATGTTTTATTATTTTTTAATTGTTTTTGTTGCTAAGAATTTTTCCCAAACTCCCTCTTTTGTAAGAATTGATTTTACTGTTCTTGTAGGTTGAGCTCCATTTGATAAAAACTTCAATATCTCTTCCTCTTTTAAAGTAACAGCTGCAGGATTTTTTAAAGGATCATAAGTCCCTAAATAAGCAATAGCTTTCCCATCTCTTCTTGTTAATGCTTCCATAGCTACAATTCTATAAACTGGAAGTTTCTTTCTACCTAATCTTGTTAATCTTAATTTTACCATTTTGTTCCTCCTAATATATATTATTTATTTTCATAAATTTATATTTATGAATTTATTCTTTTTAAAAGGGCAACTTCATACCTGGAAATCCACCTTTCATACCTGGTAAACCTCCGCCACCAAACATTTTCATCATTTTTTTCATTTGTTCAAATTGTTTTAATAAATTATTTACAACTTGCACATTTGTTCCGCTACCTTTTGCTACCCTTTTTTTTCTACCTGCATTCATCAATTTAGGATTTTTTCTCTCTTCTTTTGTCATTGATTGAATAACTGCTTCTATTTTTTTCATCTCTTTTTCAGCTGGTGCCAAGTCTCCTAATTGATTAGCTCCCGGTATCATCTGAAGAAGTTTTGTTATTGGTCCTAATTTTTTTATTTGATTTAATTGTTTTAAAAAATCTTCTAAATCAAAAGTTTGTTTTTTTATTTTTTCTTCTAATTCTCTTGCTTCATCTTCATTTATAGTTTCTTGTGCTTTTTCTACTAATGAAACTACATCTCCCATCCCAAGTATTCTAGATACTAATCTATCAGGATGAAAAAGTTCTATATCATCAAGTTTTTCTCCAACACCTATAAATTTTATTGGTTTTCCTACTACTGCTTTTATTGATAAAGCAGCTCCTCCTCTTGCATCTCCATCTAATTTAGTTAATACTACTCCATCTATATTTAAAGTTTCATTAAATTTCTTTGCTACATTAACAGCATCTTGCCCTGTCATTGCATCTACTACAAGTAGAATTTCTTGTGGCTTTATAATTTTTCTTATATTTTTTAATTCTTCCATAAGATTTTCATCAATATGAAGTCTTCCTGCTGTATCAAATATAGCATATGTCGCATTTTCTTCTTTTGCTTTTGCTAATCCTTTAGTACATATCTCCACTGCATCTTTACTACCTTCTATTGTAAATACAGGTGTATCTATACTTTCTCCTAAAACTTGCAACTGTTTCATAGCTGCAGGTCTATATACATCCGCTCCAATTAAATAAGGTTTTTCATTTTTCTTTTTTAAAAATTTGGCTAATTTTGCTGCAAAAGTTGTTTTTCCTGCACCTTGTAATCCAGCTAACATAATTACTGTTGGTGGTCTTAATGCTTTAGTTAATCTAGCATTTGTCCCACCTAACAATTCTATTAGTTCATCATTAACTATTTTTACAAATTGTTGCCCTGGATTTATACCTTTTAATACATCTTCTCCAACTGATTTTTCTTTTATTTTATTTATAAACTCTTTTACAACTTTATAATTTACATCAGCTTCTAATAATGAAAGTCTAACTTCTTTTAAAGCATCTTTTATATTCTTTTCGCTTAATTTACCGTTTCCTTTAATTTTTTTAAATATATCTTGAAAACGATTTCCTAAATTATTTAACATTTTTTCACCCCATTATACAGAAAATTCATTTATGATCTCTTCTAATTCGATTATATTATATTTATTATTAATTTTCTGTAATTCATTTTTTATTCGTTTTTCTTTATTCCGAAATTTTAATTTTTCTTCATATTCATACAATACTTTTATTCCACGTTTTATATTTTCATATACAGCCTGTCTGCTAATGCTATATTTATTTGCAATTTCACTTAATGAATAATCTTCTTCAAAATGTTCTATCATATATTTTTTTTGTTTTTCACTAAGTAAATTTTTATAATACTGCAATAATATAGATGTCTCAAAAAAATCTTCTAATTCCATTTCATCACCTTGTCAATTATATTATATTTACAAAGCTTTGTCAAGTGATTTTTATTTACACTTTTCACTATAATAAAAAAAACACAACTTATCAATATTCTAAGCAAATAAATTTCATTTGTATTAATATTTGTTAAGTTGTGATTATAATTTATTTTGAATTTGCTATAGCTTTTAATAATTTTTTGTCAAAAGTTGCTATTTCATATCCAGCTTCGAATGAATAAGCATACAATAAACAATCTACAAAATCAAGTTTTTTCTCAGAAAAAAGTTTCAAAGCTTTTTTTACTACTTCTTCTTTTTCTAATTCTACACTCCTATTGCTAAAAAAATCAACCAATCCTTGCATTATATTAACTCTGTTAACTTTATATAGTTTTTCCAAAACATAAATAACTTCCGCAATTACTTCATTAAAAATTAAAATATCATTGTTTTCTATTATATTTTCAGCTTCCCTTAAATGTTCTTCATGATCTTCCAATAAATATCTCAAAATAATATTTGCATCAACTATTTTCAAATTTAATCACCGCTGTTTCTTCCCAAACTTTCTTTTCTCTTTTTATCAATTCCACATTAGAGTACATTTTAAAAACACCTTTTCCTTTTAGTTGCTTAAAATTTTCATTTTCTTTAGGTTCAATTTTAATATCTTCTACATTTTTTAATTTTTCCAAAATAACGTTCCATTCTTTAACAGGAATAATAATATTATCTGAATACTTCTCTGTATGAATAATGAACATTTTAATCACTCCCTTATATGAATAATATGTTATAGCAATTTTAAAAAATTAAGTCCCAAAATATTAACTTAGGAACGGCTTAAAAATAACCTTCTGATTTTGTTATAAAATACGCAACGATTCAAGCGTCTTTACAACAAAATATATAAACTTATTTTTTAAACATTCCCTCTCTCTATAATCAATCGCATATCTCCTGTTTTTTAATTATATTTCTCTAATAAAAATATTTTGATCTCTATTTGGTCCAACTGATACCATTGAAATTTTTGCTCCTACAACTTCTTCTATTTTAGCTATATATTTTTTAGCATTTTCTGGTAATGCATCATAACTTTTTATTTTACTTATATCTTCTGCCCATCCATTTAATTCTTCATATACAGGCACGGCTTTTTCTATTTTTCCAAGTGATGCTGGAACTGTTTTGTATACTTTTCCATCTATTTCATAACCTGTTGCAATTTTTATTGTATCTAATCCACTTAATACATCTATTTTTGTCAACACTATATCTGTCAATCCATTTATAATTACAGAATATCTTCCTACAACACCATCAAACCATCCACATCTTCTTGGTCTACCTGTAGTTGCTCCATATTCTCCACCAGTTTTTCTTAATTTTTCTCCCATTTCATCATCTAATTCACTAGGAAAAGGCCCTGCTCCAACTCTTGTTGTATACGCTTTCATAACTCCTATTATTTTGTCTATTCTAGTAGGAGCAGCTCCAGTCCCAACAGGTGCTCCTGCTGATGTTGGCGATGATGACGTTACATATGGATAAGTTCCATAATTAATATCAAGCATTGTAGCTTGTGCCCCTTCAAATAACACCATTTTATTTTCATCCAAAGCATCATTTACAATTGGAATATTGTCAATTATTCTATCTTTTAATTGAGATGCATATCCTTTGTATTCTTCAAATATCTCTTCAAAATCAAGACTATTTACACCATATACTTTTTCAAAAAACATATTTTTTTCTTTTACATTTTCATATAATCTGTCTTTAAAATAATCTAATTCAAGTAAATCTCCAACTCTCATACCTATTCTAGAAATTTTATCTCCATATGCTGGACCAATTCCACGTTTAGTTGTTCCTATTTTATTTTTTCCTCTTAAATCTTCTTTGACCTCATCTATTGTAATATGATATGGCATAATAAGATGAGCTCTGTCACTAACATATAATTTTTCCGTATTAATTCCTTTTGATTCTAAAAGTTCAATCTCTTCTAATAATACTTTTGGATCTACTACAACTCCAGGCCCAATAATACAATCTCCATTTCCATTTAAAATACCAGATGGAATCAAATGCAAAATAAATTTCTCATCATTAATAACAACTGTATGCCCAGCGTTATTTCCTCCTTGATATCTTATTATTACATCTGCTTTTTCTGCTAACACATCAATAATCTTACCTTTACCTTCGTCTCCCCATTGCGTACCAACCACTACATAACCTGCCATTTTTTTACACCTCTTTCTCTATTTCTATATAATTAATCTTCATACCTTTTTTCAAAAACATATCTTCAAATTCTGTAGATACATTTTCTTTTGCCCTGTCGCTAGAATGTAAATCCTCTGTATTAAACACTATTTTATATCCTTTAATATCTTTCATTAATTCCAATACATCCATATAATATCCTTTATGATCTGTTTTAAAAAATATTTTTCCACCTTTTTTCATTATCACATCTAAATTATCAAAAAGCCCTTGTTGAATCATTCTATTTTTTCTTTGTTTCTCTTTTTCCCATGGATCTGGAAAATTAATATATAATCCACTTATTTCACTTTTTCCTAAAAATTCTAAAATTTCTTCTCCTCTTCTTCTCAAAAGAAGAACATTTTTCAAATTTCTTTTTTTACACTTTTGGGCTGCTAAAACTAATCTTTTGAATTTAATTTCAATACCTATAAAGTTTTTATCTTTTACTTTTTCTCCAGATCTAGCTATAAAATTTCCTGCTCCTGAACCAATTTCCAAATATATTGGATTATCATTTTTAAAATATTCTTTCCAGCTTCCTTTATATAAATTCATTTTTTCTTTTTCATACATAATATAATCTTTATAATTTTTCATTCGCTCTATATAAGGATTTAGAAATTTCTTTTCTTTCTCAAAAAAATTTTGCCACACAATATTCTCCTTTCAAAATCATATTACTATATACTATCTAACAAAAACAACTCCTAATTTTATATTATTTTTCAAATTATGTCAATTAAATTATTATATACATTCTTTAAATTTTCACTGTTTTCTTTAAAAAATATATCTATTTCATCTTTTTTTATATTTTTTTCTATATTTTCATTTGTTATTTCATCTATTTTTTCTTTAAATTCATCTTTATTTTTCACCATATATCCTATGCCTCTTTTTTCTATTTCTAATGCTATCTCTTTAACATTCTGTATATATTTTCCAAAAATTGGAGTTTTTCTATAAAAAAGTGGTTCTAGCAAACTATGTCCACCTACGTTTGTTAATGTACCTCCTACAAAAGTTATGTCTGCTAGTTGATATAATTTTCGTAACTCTCCAATTTTATCAACTAATATTATATCTGGTGTTTTTACTACTTTACTATCACTATATTTTACATAATTAAAATTTTTTAACAGCTCTTTTTCAATTTTTTCACATCTGTCTATATGTCTTGGAACTAAAAAAACAGTTGTATTTTTCAACTCCTTATAAATATCTAATATAATTTCTTCTTCTGTATCGTGCGTACTCCCACAAACAAAATTTTTTCTATCTTTCAATTTAAACTTCTCTTTAATTTCTTTTATAACATTTTCATTATATTTTTCTAAATCTATATTAAATTTTATATTTCCTATTGTCTTTATATTTTTAGAATCAGCTCCTAATTCTTCTATTCTGCTAGAATCTAATTTTGTCTGCATCATAAGCAATGTTATTTTATTCAATCTATTTTTTAATAACAGCTTAATTTTTAAGTATCTTTTATAACTTTTATCTGAAATTCTTCCATTTACCAATACAATTTTAGTTTTTTTATATACAATATCTATTAAATTAAACCAAATCTCTGTTTCAATTAAAACAACTAATTTTACATTAATTTTATTTAAAATTTTCTTTATTGTTTTTACATTATCTAATGGAAAATATTTTATCACTACTCTTTTATTTTTTAAATATTTCTTTTTTGCCATTTCCATTCCTGTATCTGTAAATATTGTCAATAAAATTTTATAATCTGTATCTGATAAAAATTTATTAATTAAAGGCTCCGACAAATTAACTTCTCCAACTGATGACATATGAATCCAAATGTAATCGTCCGACATTAAATCATCAAAATTTTCTTTAACCCTTTTTTTGAAAAAATCTGGATTAAATAAATATCCTATTAAAATTAAAATAACTCTTAAAATATTATATATATATATCATTAAAAACTCCTACTCATTTCCTAGAAAATATTTAAAAAACAGCTTTCTCATATTTTGCTATTTTTAAGCCATTCCTATACTATTTTTAATCTGTTCCTAAATTAATTAATACAACTGACAAAAATATTAATGTCCCACCAATAATTACATTTAACTTTAATAATTCTCCTAAAAAAATTATACTTAATATTGCTGCAACAAAAATTCTACTAGAAGATAATATACTACCACCTAATGCACTTATATATTTATATCCTTCCGTTATAAAAAATTGCCCTAAAAATGATACTGCTCCAACTGAAACCAACAACAGTAACTCATACACTGAAGGAATCTTAAAAAACCACACAAAACTAAAAAATGTGATTACAAGACCTATTTTCATTAAATAATATAATATTGTAAAAGATTCATCTGTTAATCTAGCTTTTCTTAATGATATAATTGCAAATCCTGCAACAACTCCACCTAATATACCTGTTATATCTCCTAATCCCACCTCTTTAAAATTAAATCCAACTACTAAATATGTCCCAATAAGTGCTAATAATACAATAAAAGCTTTTTTTAATGTTAATTTTTCATCTAAAAAAAATGGAGCAAATATTGCTACAAAAATTGGATATGTCAAATTATATATATTTGCTTTTGTAACTGTGGAAAGCTGTATTGTTACAAAAAATAAAATTACAGCTAAAGTATTTAATATTGCTCTTGCCCACAATGCTTTTTTATTTACAGGAACAATCTTTTTTTTCTTAATAGATTTTATAGAATATATAATTATAAAACCAATTAAAAATCTAAAAAATGTAACCTCTACTCCTGGAATATTATTATTTTTAGTTATTAATTTTACTATTAACGTCATAAATGAAAAGAATAATACTGATATAAAAACTAAAAAATATCCTTTGAATTTTGTGTTTAATTTCATAATTTCTCCCTTTGCCTAAAATAAATTTATAAAAATTTTTAAATAATAAAAACCCGCTAAAGCGGGTTTTTATTATTTATGGTTTACTTTATCAGCTAATTTTTTACCAACTTTAAATTTAACAGCTTTTTTTGCAGGTATAGTTATTTCTTCACCAGTTCTAGGATTTCTTCCTTTTCTTTCAGCATTTTGTCTTACTTCAAAAGTTCCCCAACCAACAAATTGAACTCCTTCTCCTGCTACTAATGCTTCTTCTACAACTTCAAGAAATGCGTCTGCCATTTCCCCTGCTTTTCTTTTGCTTTCTCCTACTTTTTCTGCATACTTTTCAATAAAATCTTTTTTTGTCATCTTTTATTACCTCCTTTTATTTTACACTTCTAACATCTTAAAAATAATCCTACAAACTATTATATTTAAGGCATCGAAGAGAACGTCTACTCTATGTATTATACATATTTTTTAAAATTTGTCTAGCTTTTTTTTAAAAATCTATATTTTTTATAAATTTTCTTTTAAAATTATCACTGTTGGCTAAGTCAATATATTCAATTTTTTGGTGAAATTCATCATAAAATTTTTCATCTATTTCTCCTGTTATATATCTATAAAGCCCTGATATTACTAGGTTATCGACAATTTTTATTTTATCTAACTCAATATTCGGCATTAACCCTATTTTTATTAACCCTTTTTTATCTAAGTTTTTTCCAAAATTTCCTGTAATTATAATTTTTTTTATTTTATCATAGTTATTTTCCATCATATCAATTGCACTTCTTATTGACGATTTTGCCATCTGTATCTCTCTAATATCATTTTGTGATATATAAATATCTTCTGTTAAATAAAATTTTTGCTCTTTTAATCTTCTATTTAAAAATGGATAATATCTGTTTTTAGATTTTATATTTCCATCTTTTCCAATAGTTTCTGTGTAAATTAACTCTCTAAGAAGAGCTATTACTCCACTACCACAAATTCCTTTTAACGGTTTATCTCCTATTGTTTGTATTTCCACTTTTTCATCTATTCTAATATCACTTAATGCACCTAACGTAGCTCTCATTCCGCAGCTAAGAGATGCTCCTTCAAATGCAGGACCAGCAGCAGTTGATGTAACATAAAATTTCCCATCTCTAATTAACACTATTTCTCCATTTGTACCTATGTCAACTATAACTATATTATCCATATCTTCTTTTTTATTATAATATCCCATAATAACTGCATACGTATCTCCACCAACATAACCTGCAATGTTAGGCATTACCTCTATTCCAGTCACATTAAGACCTATTTCTAGCCCTTTAAGAGCTTTTTTTTCTGTAAATGCAGGTGCATATGGTGGTGTTATTAAACTTTTAGGAGAAATTCCTAAAAAAATATGCTGCATAGTGGAATTTCCTGCTAAAACAAGTTTTTCTATATTACCTATAAGTTCTCTGTTTAATCTATCTATTAAAATCTTTTGAATCTCTCTTAATTTTTCTTTACTTTCTACAGCGTATAATATTCTTGAAATAACATCTGCTCCATATATTATTTGTGGATTAAAAAATTTTTTCTCTCCTACTTTTTCAAAATTTTCTTTATTATAAAAATTCATTTCAATAGTTGTAGTTCCTAAATCAACTGTGCAAATTAACTTTTTATTATCTATTTCTAATAATGATTTTTCATAAAACTCTTCTTTTTCTATAATTTCTATTTCTACTTTATCTTTAAATTCTGTCATACAAGCTAATCTTATTCCATTCTCAATCTCTTTTTCTGATAATAAAAGTTTTTCATTTTTACTTATATCATTAAATTTTCCATTTAAAATTTTAATTTTACATTTACCACAAGTACCATTTCCACCACAAGGGGCATTAATCTCATAATTTGATTTCATTATATTTTTTAATATATTTTTTCCATTTTCTTCATATAATTTAACCATTTTATTCTATTACCTCATTTAAAAATACTAATTTTATCCCATTTTCTTTTATATATGGAATCATATTCTCCAATGCTTCCTCTGTAATTTTATTATAATGTCCTATAGCCACTAATTTCCCATATTTTTTAGTTTTTTCAACTGCTAATTTTATTCTTTTTTCTATATATTCTACATTTTTTTCATTATCTAAAAATATAGAACAATAATATGTTTTTATATTTAACTCTTTTGCAGTTTTGTATCCTACACTTTTAGAAGTAGTCCTACTATCAATATAATACATATTTTTTTCTTTTACATATTCTAATAATTCTTCCATTTTTTCTTTATTTGATGTAAATTTAGACCCCATATGGTTATTAAAACCTTTTGCACCACCAATATTTTCTAATCCCTTTTCAAATCTATTTATTATCTCTTTTTTTGTCATAGTTGTTCTAATTAAATCTTTTGTCCTTTTGTTCAAATATTCACTTCCTAAGCTTTCCATTGGCATATGCAAAATAACATTATATCCATTTTTTCTCAAATAAGAAGTTGCTTTTTTAGAATCTCTTAAAAATGGAATCGTTGCAAAATTTAATTTTTCCTTTATATTTGAAAATTTATAAGCAGTAGATAAATTTTCTCCTACATCATCTATTAATATCGCTAATTTATTTACTTTTATCCAATTTATTTTTATCTTAAAAGCTATAATATCCCCATTAAAAAAATTAATTATATTTTTATTTTTTGCATCTCTTTTTTCTTTTAAAACTTTTAAATCAAACCTGAATTCTGGAATTTCATCCTCTTCTATAAAAACAGTTACACTTTTATCTTTTAATTCAAATTTATAATTTGAATTTATAATTTCATTTTTTATATTTTTTATATCGCTTACTATTTCATTAGACTTTTCATTTGAAATATAATTATTATATTCATAATAAACAAATATTCCTAAAATAATAATCGCTAAAACTATAATAAATTTTTTCATATTCTTCATTTCTCCTTACGATAATCAATATATTCTAACAACATTATTATCATTAAATTAATTCCAAGTATCCAAACCATTCCAGAAATTGTACCTTTTCCTACTGTAAAATTTCCTCTTGCAATCAATTCTCCACAAAAAATTCCAATTAAGCCTGAAATTATTAAAAAATAACGCCTTCCCTTTAAATAAAAATATTTAATTCCAATATATAAATAAATTTCCAAAAATAAGATTATATGATAAATAGAAATATAGAAACCGTTTAAAAACTTAATATCCATAAATAAAAATAGTAAATCTAAAATAAAAATTATTATTATCCACATAACTCTATCCTACGACAATCTTGTCTATTATCATTTTATTTATCAACCCTAAAATCTCATTTTTTATATGTTCTATTTTTCTATCAGTTGTATCTATTTCAATGGCGTCCAAAGCTTTTACAAGTGGACTATTTTCTCTTTCTGTATCCATTTTATCCCTCTTTTTTATCTCTTCTAATACTGTTTCTATTTCTATTCCTATTCCTTGTTTTTTGTAATCCAACAATCTCCTTTTGGCTCTTTCTAATGCTGTTGCATTTAAAAATATTTTTAAATTTGCATTAGGGAATACAACTGTTCCTATATCTCTTCCATCTAATATAACTCTTTTACCTTTTGATATTTCTCTTTGCATTCTTACCATTTCTTCTCTTATTAATTTTACAGTTGCTACTTTTGATACAAAATTTGATACTTCTCTTCCTCTTATTTCATCACTTACATCTTTTTTATCCAAAATAATATTTTTATCTTTTATATCCAAGATTGTATTTTTTAACATATTTTCAATTTCATCTAAATTAGATAAATCTATTTTATTTTGTATTACTTTTAAAGAAATAGCTCTATACATAGCTCCTGTATCCAAATACACAAATCCTAATTCATCTGATAATAATTTTGCTATTGTACTTTTTCCACTTCCAGCCGGTCCATCTATCGCCACAATAAATTCCATTTTATATCCTCCCAACAACTGATATCCATCCATCTTCTTCCATTATATCTATTATCTCAAATCCTACTCTTTTCATTTTTGAAATTACTAATTCTTTTTGTTCTAATATTATCCCAGAAGTAATAAATAGACCGCCACTTTTTATAACTTTTGTTATATCATCGAGCAAATCCATAATCACTTTTGCCAATATATTAGAAACAACTATATCAAATTTATTTTCACATACTGCTTCTAATAAATCGCCTTTTTTTATTGTAAATTTATCTTTTAAAACACCATTTAATAACAAATTCTCTTCTGCTGCTTTTATAGCTTCTTCATCAATATCTGTACCATATAAAGAACCAGCACCAAGCTTATCTCCGGCAATCATAAGTATTCCAGAACCTGTCCCTATATCTAATAAACTATCCCCTGATTTTATATACTTCTCCAACATTTTCACACATAGAAAAGTTGTTGGATGAGTTCCTGTCCCAAAAGCAAGCCCTGGATCTATTTCAATTATAATTTCATCTTCATCTTTTTTTTCGTAATCTTTCCAAGTTGGTTTTACAACTATTCTTTCTCCTATTTTTTCTGGAAAAAAATATTTTTTCCAAACATTTTGCCAATCTTTTTCATCCACTTCTCCATAGAAAATTTGAAAAATAAAATTCTCTTTTTCTGAAATTTCTGTTAATTTTTCTTCAAAAACTATCTTTTTATCTTCCAAATATATATTCATAGGAAAATATCCAATAATAGAATAATTATTTCTAAAAAAATTATGTTCATTTGAATAATAATCAAGAGGATTTTTTTCCATTGGTTCATCTATTTGCAAATCCCTAACTCCAAAATCATAAAATATATTCATAATTTTATCTTTTGTAGCTTCAATATTATCTGAATCAAACATTACCTCTACTTGTTCCCATTTCATATATTTTACTCCTTATTTTAATAATATCTTAAAAGCAAATCACCCAATTTAACAATAAAAAGTTCAAGATTATTTTTTTAAATCTGAAATTTCTTTTTCACTTAATCCTGTTATCTTTACTATTGTTTCTAAATCCAATCCATTTTTTAATGCTTCTTTAGCTATTTTTTCAATTCCTTCTTTTTTTCCTTCTTCTCTTCCCTCTTTTTTCCCCTCTGCTCTTCCTGCTTCAATCCCTTTTTTAAATCCTTTTTTCTCAGCTGTTTTTATTGCAGCTTCTTCATCTCTTAACCATTTTAATCTTGCTTCATAGCTTTCTCGCTCTTCATAATTTAATGACATATCTTCTAACAGTTCTACTGCTTTTTTTATACTTTCTACTTCTGCTAACTCTTTTGGTAATCTGTTTTTATCATATCCTTCTGCTTTTTTTAAAAAATTTACCCATCTATCTAACATTGTACTCATTTTCTCATCATACTTTTCTAATTCTATAAAATGTATCTCTAAATGATCTATAAATTCTTTTCCACTTTCACTATTTATTATCTTATATATATTATGATATTCTTCTTCATCTAAACATCTAAAATTTAATATATTTATACTTATGGTTTTCTTTAAATTATCATAATTTACTCCAGCTGATAGTTGCCCGGAATATAGTCTTGCCCAATAATATAACGCTCTCTTATCAAAATATTCTTGATCGATAACCTGCATCTCTATATTATACCATTGCCCTCTTTGATCAATTGCCTTTATATCTAAAATAGATAACTTATCATTTCTAAAGTTTTTATCATTATAAGGATTTTTTAATTCTAATTCTTTCACTTGATCTTCTTCTGATACAATTGAATTTATCAAATCTATTAATAATTTTTTATTTGACTCTGTCCCAAATAGTTTCTTAAATGCAAAATCTACTCTTGGATTTATCCTACACATATATTTTACCTCCCTCTCTTCTACATTACAAGGCAATTATAACATATTTTAAAAAATTTATCTTAATCTTTTATTATTACAGAATGTTTTCTTTCACTTTCTAAAGTTTCAGGATAATCTATTCTATAATGTCCTCCTCTACTTTCTTTCCTATTTAAAGCGGCTTCTGTTATAAGATAGGCAACTGTCAATATATTTAATAATTCTATCCCTTTTACTACATCTTCTCTTTTAAATTTATACTGTTTTATATATTCAACTATATTCCCAATTTCATTTAAACTATCTTTTAGACTTTTTTCTTCTCTTCTAATCCCTACTTTTTCCCACATTAATTCTTCTATATTTTCTTTTATTTTTTCTATCTCTTCACTAGAAATCTCTTTTTTAGAATTTATATTAAATTTTATCCCTTTCATTTCTATTTTAATTTTTTCTCTTTCTTTTAAAGCAATTTCTCCTGCTCTTTTTCCAAATACTAACCCTTCTAATAAAGAATTACTTGCAAGCCTATTTGCTCCATGTACTCCTGTTCTTGCAGCTTCTCCTACAGCATAAATTTCTTTTTTATTTGTTTTACCGTTTATATCTGTTGATATTCCACCCATTATATAATGTGCTGCTGGGCTTACTGGAATATAATCTTTTGCTATATCAATATTATATTCCATACAAAATTCTGTAATTCTCGGAAATCTTTTATATAAATAATCTTTATCTAAATTTGTCATATCCAAATATACACATTCGCTATTTGTTTTTTCCATTTCTGTTAAAATAGATCTGCTAACTACATCTCTTGGAGCAAGTTCTTTTTTTGAATCATATTTTGCCATAAATCTTTCTCCATTTATATTTCTTAAAATTCCTCCTTCACCTCTTAATGATTCAGATATAAGAAATCTAGGTGCACCTTTTTTATAAAATGTTGTTGGATGAAATTGTACAAACTCTATATCCGATAATTCAACTTTATTTCTATATGCAATTGCTAATCCATCTCCAGTTGCTACATCTGGATTGCTTGTATTTTTATATACTTTTCCAATACTTCCAGTTGCAAATATAATACCTTTAAAAGAAAAAAGTTTCATTTCATCTTTTTTTATATCATGAACTAGGCAACTATTTTTATCTATAATATCTAATAAAAAATTATATTCCAATATTTCTATATTTTTTTGTTTTTTTACCTCTTCTGTTAACGCTCTTTCTATTTCAGCACCAGTTGTATCTCCAGCATGTAAAATTCTAAATTTAGAATGTGCAGCTTCTCTTGTTAGATTAATTTCCCCTTTATCATTCTTATCAAAATTCGTATTGATATTTATTAACTCTTTTACTCTTAAAGGCCCCTCTTCTACCAATACATCTACAGCCTTTTCTATACACAGTCCTGCTCCTGCATATAGCGTATCTTGCTTATGTAGTTCAAAAGTATCATCTTCAGAAAAAACAACAGCAACTCCACCTTGTGCATAATTAGTATTTGTTTCTATCATTTCACTTTTTGTTATTAATGTTACTTTTGATTTTTTAGATATTTCTAATGCAGCTCTAAGGCCTGATATTCCAGTTCCTATAACAATAAACTCCTTTTTTTCTACTTCTATCTTTTCTATATCTACGAAATTTATTGGATTTAGCTCATCTATTATTCTCATTTATTATATTCTCCTTTTAAATTAGACAAAAATTTATAATCAGTTAAATCTAAATTTATTGGAGTAACTGATATATAATTTGATTTCACAACATTAAAATCATAATTTGGATCATCTCCTGTTTCGCATACTTCTCCACCTAACCAATAATACTTATCTCCTCTTGGATCATCTCTTTCTATAAAATTATCTATATATTTTCTATCTCCTTGTTTTGTATATTTATACCCTAATATATCTTCAAATTTTAGATCAGGAACATTAATATTAAGTAATGATTCTTTTGGAAATTCTAATTCATCTATTTCCTCTAAAAATTTAACTAAAAATTTCCCAGCAGTTTCATAATTTGGATTTTCACTTGGTTTATATAATGATACTGCAATTGATCTAACCCCACTTAAAGCTCCCTCTGCTGCTGCTGACACAGTTCCTGAATAAAGTACATCAGTTCCTAAATTTTCGCCTCTATTTATTCCTGAAATTATCATATCTATTTTTTTATCTTTAAAAACTCCCCAATATCCTAACTTTATACAATCAGAAGGTTTCCCATCTACAGCATATCCAAAATGAATATTGTTTTTATTTATTTTCTGTAATCTTAATGGCCTATGAAGTGTTACTCCATGCCCTGTTCCACTTTCCTCTTTTGCTGGTGCAATAACATATACATTATGTCCTGCTTCTTTTAAACAATCGTGTAATACCTCTATCCCTTTTGCATGAATTCCATCATCATTTGATATTAGAATATTCATATTTCCTCCTAGTAATTAGTTTTTGATTTTTTATTATTTAATATCTCTCTTATATTTAATGTAAAAGCTATTAAAAAATTAATTATAATAAAAAAAGAAAAAATTATATTAATTCCAAAAATTTTTTTATTTATAATTTTATACTTAACTTCACTCCAAAACAAAATTAACCAAACAATTGGAATAAAAATAGAGTTTAAAAATATTAATATTCCTCTCAAATAATAACCGCTTTGGAATTGAAACAATCCAGGAATTAAATACTCTATAATTTTATTTTTCTTTGTAGCTCTTTTATCACTATATTCATATGAAAATTTACCTAGTAACTCTTCTGAACATTTTTTGCAATAAAAAGCCTTATTTGGATCTCTAGTTATTATATCTAATTCTTTTCCGCATCTTACACATTTTGCCAATTTCATCACCCTAATATTTTATAGTAAATTTATTATATTTTTCTCCATAATACTCTTCTTCAACTAATTTGTCAACTTCCGACATTGAATTTCCAGCTATTATTTTATTTTTAAATTGTTTATATTCAATTTCATTTTCATTAGAAATAATTATTTCAACATCGCCATTAAATAAATTTTTTACATACCCTTTTGCTCCATATTCACTTGCTAATATTTCTGTAAAGTATCTAAAACCTACTCCTTGAACTCTGCCTTTCACAATTAATCTTTTCATAATTATATTTCCTCTAATCCAATATCAATTCTGTCAATTGACAAACATTTTCCTGTTTTACTATTAAATGTAACATCTATTCCATTAAATCTAATATTATCATTACAAACTTCAAATCTTGTTGGAAGATAATTCATAAATTTACCTATTATCTTTTCTTTTTTACTTCCAATCACTCCATCAAATCCACCAGTCATACCTATATCACTTATATATCCAGTTCCTTTATGCAAAATCCTATTATCTGCTGTCATTACATGTGTATGCGTCCCAAATACAAGTGAAGCCCTCCCATCTAAAAACCATCCTAATGCCATTTTTTCAGACGTTGCCTCTGCATGAAAATCTACTACAACTACATCTGATTTCGACATTACTTCTTCTATCACTTGTTCAACTATTTTAAAAGGAGAATCAAGTTCTGGCATAAATACTCTTCCTTGTAAATTTATGACACCAATTTTTTTACCATTTTTTGTATTTAATATTATATATCCTCTTCCTGGTACATTATCAATACCATAATTTAAAGGTCTTATTATTCTAATTTCTTTATCTAATACAGGGTATATCTCTTTTTTATCCCAAGTATGATTTCCTCCAGTTATTAAATCTACTCCCATATCATATAATTCATCTGTTATTTTTTTTGTAATTCCAAATCCACCTGCTGAATTTTCTCCGTTTACAATTACAAAATCATATTCTTCCTCATGTTTTTCCATATACTTTTTTAAAGCTAATCTCCCTGGTTTACCTATAATATCTCCTACAACTAAAATTCTCATTTGTTCTCCTTCCTATATTTTAAAGAATATTTCAAAAATAAATTTTCCATATTTTGTTTTTTAATCGTCCTTAAGATGTTTAAATAAATAAAAAAATAAGCTACGCTTCATCTCGTAAAACATAAATATTTTTCTAAAAGATTTAAAAAAAGACGGCTAAAAAGCCGTCCCTCTATTTAGCGTATTCTATTGATCTAGTTTCTCTAACTATCATAACTTTTATTTGTCCTGGATATTGCATATTTTCTTCTATTTTTTTAGCAACATCTCTTGACAATTTTATAGCTCTATCATCATTAATTTCATCAGGTTTAACTATTATTCTTATTTCTCTACCAGCTTGTATTGCAAATGTAGTCTCAACTCCTTCAAAACTATTTGCAATTTTTTCAAGTCCTTCAAGTCTTTTTAAATATGTTTCTAAAGTTTCTCTTCTTGCTCCTGGTCTAGAAGCTGATACTGCATCTGCCGCTTGTACTAATACAGCTTCTACACTTTCAAATTCTTCTTCACCATGATGTGCTGCTACTGCATTTAATATTTGTGGTTTCTCTTTGAATTTTCTTAAGAAATCTTTTCCTATTAATGCATGAGAACCTTCTATATCGTGATCTAAAGCTTTACCTATATCATGTAACAGCCCAGCTCTTTTAGCTAATTCTACATCTGCTCCTATTTCAGAAGCTAATGTACCTGCTAAATGTCCTACCTCTATTGAATGAACAAGTACATTTTGACCATAACTTGTTCTATATCTTAATCTACCTAATACTTTTATCACTTCTGGATGTACTGAATGTATTCCTAATTCCAATACTGCTTGTTCTCCAGCTTCTATAATAGCTAATCCTACTTCTTCTTTAGCTTTTTCTATAGATTCTTCTATTTTTGCAGGATGAATTCTGCCATCTGCTACAAGTTTTTCCATAGCAATCTTAGCTATTTCTCTTCTTACAGAATCAAAACTAGATAATACAACTGCTTCTGGTGTATCATCAATTATTACATCTACACCTGTCAAAGCCTCTATAGTTCTTATATTTCTTCCTTCTCTTCCTATTATTCTACCTTTCATTTCATCATTTGGTAATTGAACTACTGACACTGTTGTTTCTACAACATAATCAGAAGCTGCTTTCCCTATTGCAGTAGATAATATTTTTTTAGATAATTTTTCTTTTTCAAATTCAATTTTTTTCTCATATTCTTTTATGGCTAATGCCGATTCATGATCTAATTCATTTTGTAACTCACTTAATAAAATATCTTTAGCTTCATCTTTAGTTAATCCAGATATTCTTTCTAATTCTTCCTCTTCTTTTACCTTTAATGATTCAATTTCTTCCTCTTTTTTTATAAGAGTTAATTTCTTCTTTTCAATATTTTCTTCTTTTTCCTCAATTTTTGCGATTTTATTATCTAATTGTTCCTCTTTTTTTATAAGTCTTCTTTCTTTTATTTGAAGTTCTCCATTTGCCAATTTTATTTCTTTTTCAGCTTCTTCTTTTATTTTATAAGACTCATCTTTTGCTTTAATTATTGCTTCTTTTTTTATCGTACCTGCCTCTTTTTTTGAATCTTCAATTATTATTTTTGCTTTATCTTTTGCAGAGTTTATCTCTTTTTCTATCTCTTCAAGCTCTCCTAATTTTGCATCTACTACTTTTTTTCTTAGAAGATAGCCAATTACTCCTCCTAAACCTGCTGCTAAAACAGATGCCACAACTATAGCTACATAAATAATTTAAATCACCTCCTATATTTTATATTAAGTACAATTGTATAACTTTTATTAGAATTTGTCAATATAATAATTATTTTTTAGATTTATTTCACTATTTAAATAGATTATTTTAAATATTAACATTTTTTTTGTTATATTATATACTCTAATTTTTGATACTATATTTTTCTTCTTATATAAAATTTCTCCAGTAATATTATCTCTTAATATATTTTGATAATTATATATTAAAAAACTATCTCCTATTTCTAAATAATCAGAAAATCTGTTTTCTGCATAAATATATTTATCATCTTTTTTTAATATTTTTATCCCTTTTCTATATTTTTTTTCTTTTTGATAATATTTTTTCAATTCTTTTTGAACTTCCTTATTATCTATTATATATTTTGCTATATTATATATTCCATTAATATCATTTGTATCTTTATATATTCTAAATAAACTTAAATATATCTTTTGAGATTTATTTAAATTTAAAGCTTTTTTTAAATTTATTTTTGCTAATTTAAAATTATTATTATCTGCAAATATTAGACCAAGTCTATAATAATATTGATAATTGGCTGGAAATATTTCTATTGCCTTTTTTAAATTTAAAATTGCATTTTCTACCTTTCCACTCTTTAACATCTCAATTGAATTGAAAAATAGTTTATCTGCTTCTTTTCTCAATATTGAAATTTTTTCTATATATTCACTATTACCATATTTATTTAAAATTAAATTAATCTTTTTATTTTTAAATAAAAATTCTAAAAAATCTTTTTTATATACAGATTTTTCATCTAATTTTTCATATATTTCAATTGATTTTTTAATATCATTTTGAGAAATAAAAAAATATAAAAGTTTAGATTTTATACTCTCATCTCCGTTAGTTTTCAAATCTTCAAATTTTTCAGTTCTATCTTTTTTCTCACTGTTTATATACTCTATTTCATAAAGTAATTCCATTGCTTTATAATATTCAGGAAATTTTTTCAATACTTTTTTTAATAAAAATTCTGATTTTTTATACTCTTTATTTTTATAATAATTTTTTGCAAGATTATAATTCTTATAAATATTTTTATTTTCAGTTCCATTACTAAATACTGAAATTAATATAAAGAATAATATAAAAAAACTTTTTTTATTGATTTTTTTTAAAAAAATTAATGAATCATTCTTTTGAAAAATATGAACAAATCTACAGATTTTCTTAACCAATTTCAACAAATTTATTTTTTTAATATACTTAAGAAACATCGTGAAGTTCTTCCTCTATTATATTTTTTTTATCATTTGGTAAAGGTTGCTCTAATATTTTTTTTAATATTTCTTTGCCTTTTTCAATATTTCCCTTTACTAAATATAAAAGTGCCATTTTATATTTAGTTTCCGTATATTCTGCTTCTAGTCTTTCATATAATTTCTCTTCTTCATCTTTTAACTCTTCTTCACTTAACTCTTTTAAATAGTTTTTATAATATCCTGAATTATATGGTTCTTTTTCAGATGCAATTAAAAAATTTGTTTTACTTTTTTCTATTTCTCCTAATTTATTATAAACTTTCCCCAAATAATTATATAAAGCTGATGTTCTAAATCCATTATCATGAGCCATAACAAAATATTTTTTTGCTAATTTATACTCTTTTTTATAATAATAAATAGCTCCTAATAAATAGTTAGCATAATTATTTGTTGGTTCTATCTCTACTACTTTTTTCCAACATTTTATCGACTCATCCATTTCCCCTTGTTTATAAGCAATTTCTCCTAAATTATAGTAAACTGCAGGATTTTCCCACCCTAATTCTATAATTTTTTTATAATATTTTTCTGCTTCATCTAAAATCTTAGCTTGTGTATACATCTGTGCCAAAAGATATAGAATTGAAGTATCTTCTGGAACTAATTTATTTGCCTTTTTAAAATTATTAATTGCTTCTGCTGTCATTCCCTGAAAAGAATAACATATCCCTATTTTCTTTAGTAATTCTGAGCCTATTTTACTTTCGTCTTCATAGAACATATATAGTTCATAATTTTTAATAGCTTCGTCATATAGTCCTTCTTTTTCATAAAAGTCTCCTAATTTAAGAGCTCTCTCTTTTTTTCCTTCTTTTTTATTTTCATCTAATTCCTCTTTAATTATTATCATTATAAACACCCCTATTTTAGGATTAGAATTTTTTTAAAGCCTCATCTTCTGATTTGTATATCTCAAAAATTTCATTTAACCCAACCATTTCAAATATTGTTGCAATATGAGAATTAAGATTTATAATTTTTATATCTCCTCCTGCATCTCTAACTTCTCTAACTCTTCCTCTTAAAATCCCCATTGCAAGACTATTAATATGAACTAATCCCTCAAAATCAATTATAAAATTATTTTTTCCAGCCTTACTGAATTCAATTAATTTATCTTTTAACTTTGGGGCAACTAAAGCATCTAATTCACCTATTACTCTTACTATAACAACACCATTTTTCTCTTCTGTTTTTAATTCGAAATTTGCTAACATACTATTCTCTCCTCTCTATTTACCTTTTTTAATATTTTTATTTTTGTTCCTTGCTCTTTTCTTGAAATTGCAAAATCATCTACAATCCCCTTTACAATATTTAATCCTAACCCTCCCTCTTCCTTACTTATTTTATTTTCTAAAAATCCTTGTCCATAATCTTCAACTATCATAGTAAAAATATTTTCTTTTATTTTCAAAACTATATTAATAGTTCCAAATTCTTTCTCATTTTCATATGCATGTTCTATTGCATTTGTAGATAATTCATCGGCAACAGACACTAACTGTACCTTATCTAACTTTGAAACCATTTCTACTTCTAAAAAAGTTCTAATAACACTTCTAATAATAACTAAATTCTTATAAAGCGATCCTACCCCTATTTCCAATTCCCCTTCCTTCATTTTTTCACCCTCTTTCTTTAAAATTGATTAATTTCCAACCATTTTTTTCAAATTTAAAATATAAATCAAAATAATATGTTTCATCATAAAAATTTATCAGTAGTAGTATTTTTGCATTTTTTTTATAAAATTTTATTTTCCCTTTGTATATTTTTGAACTGCTCAAATCATACTTTTTAACTATATTAAATTTTAATACATTCAGTAGGCTTTTGTCAATATGTTTTTCGATATTTTTATATTCATTTTTAGATAATAATTTAACCATATCTTCAATTATAACTTTAAGTTCTTTTTTATTCTTAACTCTTTCTTCCAATTTCAGTTCTAATTTTCTAATTTCCTTATTATTTACAGAGTTTTTTTCTTTAATAATATTCAAATCTACTTTTGCTTCTTCTAGTTTCCACAATTCATAATTTTTATAAAAATTTTTTTCTTCTGGAATATTTTCTTTTATTTTCAAAAAACTGCATCCAGATAATATTATTGTTAGTAAAATTATTAGAAATTTTAATTTTTTCATCTATAATCTCCTTGCGTTTATAATATTACTTGATATTCTAGCATTTTCAAAATCAGGGCTAACACATAAGTCAGCCCCTACTACTTTTCATAATATACAAGAAAAAATAGCATAACTTTTTTCTGTATCAACTTATACTTTCCTAGTAAACTAAAAAAGCAAGAGTATTACCCTTGCTTTAATATATTGCTCCTAATATCATATAGTTGCTCTAAAAACTCTGCAATCACATAATCATCTGAATATTTTTCATAAGTCTTGATCATCTCTTCTATCTCTTTTACCATTAGCATTTCTATCCCCTCCTTGGAATATAATATCATCCTTGATACTATATTTATCGAAAGGAACCATATTAAACTTTAGAATTTTTTTTCTTTAATAAATATATTCCAACTGTAATCATTATTAAACTCGCAACATGAGGTGCACGAAGCCCTAAAATTTCTAAATCATCAGCTCTAAATATAGTAACAATAGAACGAATAACACCATATTCTATTAAATATATAAAAAACAAACTTCCTTTTGCCAATTTTTTCTTTCTAAATATAAACCAAATTGATAAAAAAGCTAAAAAATTTAATATCATTTCATATACCATTACTGGATGCGTCGGAATATTTGGAAATTCATTTCCTGCTGGTGTCCCAACTGGAAATGTTATACCCCATGGAACTAAATTTTTTAATCCTTGATGCATTCCTTTTAAATATTCTGCCCACCATTGATTGAAATCATTTCCTAGCATTATATTTAAAGGAGCAAACGTAGGTACTCCATGTGCATCTCCATTCATCAAATTACCAATTCTACCTATAGATTGTCCTAGTATAACTGGTGCAGCTGCAATATCCCCTAAAGTCCAAATATTGATTTTTTTAACTTTAGCAAATATCATTGTTCCAATTATTCCACCTATTATTCCACCATGAATTGCCATCCCACCATGCCAAACCGCTATGATTTCTGCAGGATGTGCAAAATAATAATGTGACTCTAACAATACATAATATAATCTTCCACCTAATAATCCTGATATCATTGCAACAAAAACATAATCTTCAATTAAATTTGTATCTATATTTAATCTTTTAGCTTCTTTTTTTGCTAAATATAGTCCTAAAAAAAATGCAATTGCATACATCAAACCATAATATCTTATCTCGAAAATTCCAAACTTCAAAAAAACTGGATGCATTAATCCTTCACCTTCTTTAATATATTTTTTTCAATCTCATCTACACTATATTTTCCTAATGAAAACCATTCTATTTCAGCATCTCGTTTAAACCAAGTAAATTGTCTTTTCGCATATCTTCTGCTATCTCTTTTTATTAATTCTTTTGCTGTTTCTATATCTATTTTCTTATCAAAATAGTCTGATAATTCTTTATATCCTATTGCCTGAATTGCTGTTATTCCATTTCTATAATTATCATATAAAAATTTAGCTTCTTTTTCTAATCCGTCATTAAACATTTTGTCTACACGTAAATTTATTCTATTATACAACTCTTCTCTATTTCTTTCAAGTCCAAATTTATAAAAATTATAGTTATTTCTTTTATAATTCCTTTTGGAAACTTCACTAAATTTTTCACCAGTTAATTTACACACTTCCAAAGCTCTAATTACTCTTTTTCTATTATTCAAATGGATATTCTCTGTTGCAGCTATATCCAAATTTTTTAGCATCTCATATAACTCTTCATTTGAAAATTTATTAAGTTCTTCTCTTAATTCTATATTTTCTTTTGGCAAATCAGAAAATCCATCTGTTATAGCTCTTATATATAACCCTGTCCCCCCTACTAACAATACAGTTTTATCCTCTTTTTCTAATTTTTCAAGCAATAAATTTACATCTTTTTCATATTTTCCAACGCTATATTTTTCATCTGGCTCTACAATATCTAACATATAATGCGTTATACCTTGCATTTCGGCTTTTTTAATTTTTGCCGTTCCAATATTCATATGTTTATACACTTGCATAGAATCAGCTGATATTATAACTGCATTTAGTTTTTTAGCCAGCTTTATAGATAGCTCTGTCTTTCCTACTCCTGTAGGCCCACATATAACAATCCCTTTCATAATAAGCTCCTGCTACTCTACAAAATCAAATTCTATATTTTCTATTTTAATTACATCTCCATCTTTTACTCCAAAATTTCTTAATTTATTTTCTAGCCCTTTTTCTTTTAGCATATGTAAAAATTGTACAATAGCCTCTTCTGAATTTAATACAAATCTATTTAATAAAGAATCCACTACTCTTCCACTAACTTCATAAAATCCTTCATCTATTTTATTAATATCCCATTCTGGTTGTTCCATTCCTCTTTCAACTAATAGTTCAGAAACATCTTTTTCTTCTTCTATTTGTTCTCTCGGAATTGTTTGCAATATATCATAAGTTCTATAAATAACTTCTTTTAACCCTTTGTTTAATAAAACAGATACTGGATATATTTCAATATTTTTTTCTTCCAAATATTTTTTTAATGCATTAAAATTCTCATCATTATATGCCAAATCCATTTTATTAGCTAATACAATTTGCTTTTTATTTGATAACTTTTCACTATAATTTTCTAATTCTAAATTTATTTTTTCATAATCGTCAATTGGGTCTCTTCCTTCTGTTCCTGATACATCAATTAAATGATAAATGATTTTACATCTTTCAATATGTCTTAAAAATTTATCACCAAGTCCAACTCCTTGATGAGCTCCTTCCACAAGACCTGGAATATCTGCCACTACAAAACTTTTAGTATCTTCTACTCTCACAACTCCTAATTTAGGATTTAAAGTAGTAAAATGATAATTTGCGACCTTTGATTTAGATGCAGAAACTTTATTTATAAGACTTGATTTTCCAACATTTGGATATCCAACAAGTGCTACATCTGCTAATAATTTTAATTCCAGTTTTATTTTTATCTCTTTACCTTTTCTTCCTATTTCTGCTATTTTAGGAGCTCTTCTTGTAGAAGTTTTAAAATGAATATTTCCTCTTCCGCCTCTTCCACCTTTTAAAAACACTCTCTCAACATTTTCTTCACTTAAATCCATTAAAAGCTCATTAGTTTCATAATCTCTTAACATTGTTCCAACAGGAACTTTTATTATTAAATCTTCTCCCCATTTTCCATACATTCTCTTTTTTTGACCATTTTCACCATTTCCAGCTACATATTTCTTTCTATATTTAAAATCTATTAATGTATTTATATTCGAATCTGCTACAAAAATTATATCTCCACCACGTCCACCATCTCCACCACTTGGTCCACCAAATTGTATATATTTTTCTCTTCTAAATGCAGCAGAACCATCTCCACCTTTTCCACTTTTTAACGTT